>VFHF01000141.1 GCA_009392095.1 SAR202 cluster bacterium | reverse complement strand
TGACGCGGAGATCAGACGGGAGAGCTGCTCCAACCGCTTCGCTACCGCTCTGGATGGCTTGGACATAGAGAACCCCGTCGAGGGCACTGGCAAAAAAGAAAAACTATCGCCAAAGTGCTCAATTCGCCGTTCGGCCGGGACGCCATGACCTCAATCCTCTCCACGGTTGGCCGCCTCATGCAATTCCAATCGCAGGGTCTGTTGCAGAACATCTCGGTTCAAACTCCGGACCAAATATTGGACTACTCAAGATCACTGTCTACTGGTGGATGTTGTTCGGCATGGTGCTTGGACTGACCGACACCGTGAATGCGATGCAGGTGAATATATCCATCGTGCAGAGAAAAGGGAATTCCGAATCCGCGAATATCGCCCGCCTCCAGCCTGGGCACAGTAAGTGGACCTCGGCCTCACCCCTCGTGTTGACCGTATATTTGACCATTGTTTTGACCGTTGTTATCGCCTTTGTGTTTGAAGTAAATGAGTTCGCAAGGTTCGCCTATATGATTGTGTACATGGCCATCATCATTGTCTCGGCCCTAGGGCTTGCCTTCGGGGTGTTCCGGAATTTTGCGAAAAAACCAGCGTTGTCAACGACGCTTTTATGGAGTTGAAAGAGTCTGACCGAGAGGCGTGAGAGGCGTCGTAGTAAAAGAAAAAGCCCAGGCCGTAAATAGCCTGGGCTTTTTCTTTGTGGTTGGCTGTAGTCGGGGCCTATAGACCCATGGCGTAGCAGGCGCGGCGAGGGTCCGCGCCAGTGCTTAGGCTCCCGGTTTGCGGGTTTCGGACTGACACGGTGGCGCCGAGACCGCAGTTGGCGGTCCAGTCGATCTCGTGTCCCCTGGCCCTCAGCGCATCGGCCGTGCTCTCTGAGATCCCGGGTTCCAAGTCCAGCCGGCCGGGCAGATAGTTGTGGGGGTAGAACGAATTTTCCACGCTCTGGCTGGCGAACCGAGGCGCTTCCACCGCCAACTGTGGGTCCATGCCAAAGACCAGCGTGTTCAAGATCAGTTGGACGTTGGCCTGGGCTTGATTATCGCCTCCGGGGCAGCCGATGGTCATAACCGTTTGGCCGTCTTTCCGGGCCATGTAGTTGATCAGGGTGGTGCGAGGCCGCTTCCCCGGTTCCACCACGTTGGGGTGGCCTTCCTCGCAGTTGAACATCTCGATCCGGGTGCTCAGTGCGCAACCTAACTCCGGGAAGAATGCCGACTTTACGAAGGCGCCGCCGCTGATGGTCCCGCAGACCATATTCCCCTGGTTATCAATCACCGACACATGGGTCGTACCTTCGTGGTTTGAGGAATCGGATGCGCCGGTGCTGGACGCGGCCATGGCTTTCGCCTTGGGGACGAATCCGTTGCCTTGGGAGAATTTCCAGGGGTCGCCGGGGGCCGCTTGCTCGAGCAGGGCTCGTTCCGGGTCGATCAGTCCGACACGTTCGGCGGCGTATTCCTTGGACAGCAGACCGTCGATGGGGATCTCCGCATAATTGGGGTCGGCGTAATAGGCCTCTCGGTCTCCGAATACCAGCTTCAGCGCCTCGGTGACCGTGTGGATGTATTCGAGGCTGTTGTGGCCCATCGCTTTAAGGTCGAAGTGCTCCAGCAGATTCAGTGTCTGTTGGACCATGGGCGCCTGGGTCCAGGTGTCGTGGCCGAGAATCTCATGACCTTCAAAGGTGCTGGAAACCGGCTCGCCGAACAGAGCCTCATAATTCGCCAGGTCCTCCATGGACAAGATCCCGCCGACTTTGGCTGAAGAATCCACGATAGTCTTGGCGACTGATCCTTTGTAGAAAACGTCTCGCGCCGCTTGCAGTCCGCCCAGCCGGTCCTTGGAGCCAGCGGCATTTGACATAGCCTTCATGGTGTTGGCCAGGCCGGATTGGACCAGAAGGTCGCCGGGCTCTGGGACCTGTCGGTTGTCGTAGAACACATCCCAACCGCCAGGCGGGTAGTTGTCGAACTGCATGGCGGTGTTGGCGTTCGCCAAACGATTGAGCATGTATTCGTAGTGAGGAATACCGTTCTCGGCGTAATCGATGGCTGGAGCCAAGACCTCGTCGATGGTCATGCTGCCGTAGCGTTCCAACAAAGATATATACGCTGCGACGATCCCAGGGACGGTGAAGGAGAGATGGGCGTCTTTTCCCGGCCCAGTGGGTATGCGTTCGAACCCCTGCGATTTGTAGAAGTTTGCGGTTGCCTTGCCCGGCGCGACGCCCTGCCCACTGAGCGACAGCATCTCGTCGGTAGCGGAGTTGTAGAGCATGAAAACGCCCTCCGCCGCCAGGGAATACGATGCGATGGGCTCGATAACTGCGGCCGCGAAACCGGCGGCGGCGATGGCGTCAAAGGCGTTCCCGCCGTTCAAGAGCATCCTCATTCCGGCCATGGAAGTGAGATAATGACCGCTGGAGATCACTCCCTTAGTCGATCGGACAACCGGACGGCCGGTGTCGGGAAGCGTGTAATCGCCCTGTTCCAGTTCGCGCATCGATTGATCTTGGGCCATGATTGACTCCTGGTGGTTATTTTTGTGGTGGGAAAGTTGTCCAAGCAGCGCTTTTTTAGGCGTGCAGTAGACGTGAATCCAAATATGTGGGCCAGTTGTGTGGTAGGAAAATGGTCGGGGTGAGAGGATTTGAACCTCCGGCCTCTGCGTCCCGAACGCAGCGCGCTACCCCTGCGCTACACCCCGACTTTCCCTGCTGCCTTCCCGCTTCCCAGCCGGAATTGGGCTCTGGGCAGGGCAGAACGTATTATACCGCAAGATAGATGTGCCGGGGCTATGGTCTACCCAACATCAAGGACCGAGCCGAGCGCTTGGGAGGAGTACTTTCGATGTAAAGCACTCCCGGCGCCGTGACCAAGTTGGACATCAAAGTTCCTCTGCCTGTTCCCACGGCGAGGCCGCCACTGGGGTAACCTATAGTCGGCGGATTTTTAGCAAGGAAAGGCTCTACAAAACCAAACGCCATAACAAGGTGAGCTGGATGGCATCAAACGACAAATTTAAAATACTGGTTGTCGACAACCATGACATCGTCCGGAAAGGACTGGCCATGTTGATCTCTCGTCAAGAAGACCTTTTTGTTGTGGCCGAGGCTGGATCTGTTGCTGAAGCCATGGCAAAAGCTCGCGAATCCGTTCCGGATGTGGTGGTGATGGACATTCGTCTACCCGACGGCACAGGAATCGAGGCCTGCCGCGAAATACGCGACGAGAATTCGGACGTAAAAGTTCTGATGTTGACCTCATATAGCGACGAAGAAGCTGTGATGGGCTCAATAATGGCGGGGGCTTCGGGATATCTACTGAAGGGGGTTAACTCCCAGGAAATAGTGGATGCCATCCGGCTTGTCGGTTCTGGCCAGACATTGCTGGACCCTGCGGTCGCGGCCGGTGTCTTAGAACGCGTAAGACTGGGTAAGGAAGAAGACCCCCTGACCCAACTGAACGAGCAGGAAAAGAAGATTCTGGAATTGATCGCAGAAGGACAGACCAACCGCCAAATCGCGGGCCAAATCAACCTGAGCGACCAAACGGTCAAGAACTACGTCAGCAACATCCTAGGAAAACTGGACGTCTCACGTCGCTCGCAGGCGGTAGCTTCCCTTGCTGAACCCCGTGCCCGCCTAGATTACGATGCATGAGTTAGCCTCATAACTTTCTAACCCTAAGTTTCAACGGGCCGCGTGGTCAAATGACCATGCGGCCCTATTTCCCCCAAGACGGCCCGCCGAAACGATTACCTTCGGCTCTCACCGGCTCATCCACTTCGCTGTAGCGGGAGATTCACCAGTTAGACGCGAAGTGGATTTGAGCATTCGAATTTTTCTGATAGACGAACACGGTCCCGCCCGGGATATTCTTGCCCGCCGCCTGGAATCCATTCATGGATTATCGGTGGTTGGCTTTACATCCGACAGCGAAGCGGCTATCCGGGAAATTGTGACGCTTTCCCCAGATTTAGTGCTCATCGACACCAAGATGAAACAGGCGGACGCCATGGGAGTTTGCCGGCGGGTGCTGGGTGCCGATGAGCAAATCAAGGTCGCCGTATTGACCTCTCACCGGGGCCCCGATGAACGGCGCCAAGCATGTGAGGCTGGGGTGGGGGGGTTATCTCCTGAAAATAGTCAATCCCCACAGCTTGTCTGACTGGATCGGGCTCGCTGTTGAACGCAAACCCACATGAGTCCTAGAAATAGGAATCCTATTGCTAACGAGCGCTCTCGACCAGGGTTGGAACTGGGCAACGAGATTCGTTGGCTGGCTCCCCGGAATGACGGGTTTTGGGTGAGACTTTTACGGGGCGGGACAATAGAAAGCCCGCTACGCAATCAAGCGTGGCGGGAATTTTGACTAAAGAAGACAGGTACAGCCTACTGAGCCAGCATCTCCAGGGTCTTTTCTTCCAGGACGGCGCCGTTCAGGGCGCCGGTCCATTTGTTGAAGATCTTGCCGTCCCTGTCGATGAAGATCGTGGTCGGCATGCCCAGAACCTTGTAGTCCCTGATCACGTCTGGGTCTGAGGTAGAACCGGCAGGATAGGTAGCCTCTAGTTCGGCCAGCAGGTTTCGGGCGTCTTGCTCGGTTCCCAGCCCTGTGAACTGGCCCAGGTCTACTCCCACCAAGAGAGTCCGACTCTGGAATTTTTGGTTGAATTCTTGAAGGTCGGGCATCTCCGCCCGGCAGGGAGGGCACAAGCCAGCCCAGAAGTTGATCACGACGGGCTTCTCGCCGAATAGTCTGTGCAGGCTCACCTCCTGACCACCGACCACATCCTCGCCCTGGAACATGGTGATCACAAAGTCAGGTGCCAGGTTCCCGGAGCTGGAAGACTCATCTCCCACGATGGACGAACCCCTCTCGGAACTGTTGCTGCCGCAGGCAATAGCTGCCACGGCTAATACCAACACAAGAGAGAGCAGAAATCTTAGCTTGCTTTTGTTCAGACCGGAAGGCCGGTCAATCGTCGAATTTCTTGTCAATGGGTCCTCCGTGGTGAATCAGTTGTGATTCACAGGACGAGCGCGGTCGGGAGCTGGTTCCTAGAAATTTAGATGTTGCCATGCCCATGAGGGTTCAATGAATTAATACGGTAGATTGTCCCAGGCAGTTTGCTGTTGATGCGACCAAACGGGCCAAGATGGGTCAGTCCGCGGATGCCAAACGGGCCAAGGACCGAAGGTTTTCCTGGAAGACTAAGAACCTCTCCAGAACCCTGGTGAGGCGGGACAGCCATTCGTCGCCCAGCCTGCGCAACGGCATTTGCATCTGGGTGTTGCCAACCTGGACCGACGGCCCCAAAGCCCTTTGGAGGGGAATTCTCGCACCGCCCACCGGCACCCGCAACGACAGCACGATGGCGTCGCTGCCCTGCACGATTGATTCCACGCCAACCTCCGAGGCCAAACCGCGGAGGCTCACGAGGGTTAAAAGGTTTTCAACCTCTTCTGGCAACGGGCCGAACCGGTCTCTTAATTCTTCGCGAATCTCAGGTATGTAATCGGAGTCGGTCATCTTGGCCAGACGCTGGTAGACGGCCAACCGGGTTGGCAGATGGTCCACATAGTCCTCGGGGATGCGGGCGTTCATGGGCAGCTCAATCCTGGGCAGTTCGGCGGCCGGGTCGTCGCCTGCGCCGGCCCCGCCCGATTCCTCATCCAGTTCCCGGACCGCTTCGTTCAATAGCTGAGTGTAGAGGTCGAGTCCCACGTCTTGAATGTGGCCGCTCTGGGACGCGCCCAAGATGTTGCCGGCACCGCGTATTTCCAGGTCCCGCATAGCGATACGGAATCCGGCGCCCAATTCTGAAGCCTCCAGAATGGCCTGAAGCCGGTGCTCTGCGCCCTCCGTGATGCGGCGTCCCCGAGGCGCTAGCAGATAGGCGTAAGCCCGGTGCTCACTGCGTCCAACCCGTCCCCGGAGCTGATAAAGCTGGGCCAGCCCGAATCGGTCTGCCCGCTCAATTATCAGGGTATTTACATTGGGCATATCCAGCCCTGATTCAATGATTGTGGTGCAGACCAAGATGTCGGCTTCACCGTTGCCGAAATCTACCATCACGTCTTCAAGCTCGGTTTCCGCCATCTGCCCGTGGCCAACCATTATCTTTGCTTGGGGGATCAGTTTGTTCAACTCGGCGGCGGCTTGGTGAATGGTGCGGACCCGGTTGTGCAAGTAAAAAACCTGGCCGCCTCGCTCCATCTCCCGCAAGACGGCCTCTTTAATCACGTCCTCGGAATACTCGGAGACAAAGGTTTTCACCGGCAGGCGGGCTTCAGGCGCCGAGTCCATGGTGCTCAGGTCGCGGATACCCGCCAAAGCCATGTTCAGCGTCCGGGGGATGGGGGTCGCGCTCAGGGTCAGCACATCCACCTGTTGCCGCAGTTGTTTGAGGCGTTCCTTGTGGCTGACGCCGAAGCGCTGTTCTTCGTCCACCACCGCCAAACCCAGGTCCTTGAACTTCACGTCCTTCTGCAACAGCCGGTGGGTGCCGATGACGATGTCCACGCTACCGTCTTTCAGGCCTTCGATGACTTCTTGCTGTTCCTTGGGTGTCCGGAAACGGCTAAGGACTTCCACTTTGACGGGAAAGGGACTGAGGCGTTCGCTGAAGGTGGCATAGTGCTGCTGTGCGAGGACTGTGGTCGGGACCAAGACGGCCACCTGCATGCCGTCGTTCACAGACTTAAAAGCCGCTCTCAGGGCAATCTCGGTCTTGCCATAGCCAACATCGCCGCAGATCAGGCGGTCCATGGGACGCATAGTCTCCATGTCGGCTTTGACCTCGACGATGGCCCTGGCTTGGTCCGGGGTTTCAACGAAGGGGAAAGAGTCCTCAAGTTCCTGTTGCCAGACCGTGTCCGCGCTGTGTTCATGGCCTTCCGCCAGAGCGCGGGCGGCATTGACGCGCAGCAGTTCCTGGGCCATCTCTCTGGTGGCGCTCTTGACCCGCGATTTAATCCGCGCCCACTCGGCGGTGCTCAGCCTAGTTAATGATGGCGGTTGGTCCTGTGCGCCCACGAAGGCGGACACACGGTCCAAGTGGTCGGTGGGCACGTAGAGCTTGTCGTTCTCAGCGTATTCCAGGATGAGGTATTCCTTCTCATCTTCGTCGCCGCCGATGTGCGTGGTGCCGGCGAACCGGGCCACGCCATGGTCGATGTGCACCACGTGGGCTCCCGGGACCAGGTCGGCAAGGATAACCTCCGTCCCGTGTTCGGCCTTGCGGCGACGGGTGTAACGCAGCTCTTTTGCCGTGCCAAATAATTCGGAGTCGGTCAGCAAAACCAGAGCGCTGACCTGACCAATCACCGATTTATCCACTGGGAATTTAACGGTCCACCCGTCCCGCAGCGAACCTGGCAGCAGGACTACCTGTCCGGCGGAAGGCGCGCTTTCCAGGGAGTCAACTTGGACTACGCCGATGCCTTCTTGTTCCAGAATCTCGGCAACTCGGCGTTGGTGCTGGGTGACTGCGACCACTGCGAAGTTGGCCTCCTGGTGGCGGCGCACGTCGGCGGCCAGTTGTTCTAGCTTGCCGTAGTACGGGGTAGAAGGCCGGAATATCTTGTCCTCGTCGTCGCCAACCCAGGTCTGGAGTTGCATCTGGGGCACGCCGCTCAGCCGGTTGGAGAACTCCTCCCAATCCATGTGTGGCGAAGGGAAATTGACCGGCAGTTCTCCTCGTTCCTCGCGGGCCTCGCGCATTCGCTCGAAGCGCTCTTCAAGTTCCAGCGCCTCGGCTTCCACCCGGCCGGAACGCTCTAAAACAACCAAACCGTTGGCGCCGATGTATTCCATCAGGTGGGCCTGGTTGACCAGGCCATTGTAGAAAGAAAGGGTTTCGGGATTGGGTGACGACGCGAGGACGGAGAGTTCTTCAGCCATCCGGTCGCGTACCTCTACGCCGCATTTGGCGTAGTCGAGGGCGTCGGTCTTTGAGGCGACCATTTCCTGATTTGCCAGGCCGGGTAGTTGCTCCTTCGCAGGAGCCAAGCGGACTTCCTCGGCGGGCCGGATGGAGCGCTGGGAGACCGGGTCGAAGTAACGGATGGTGTCAATCTCGTCATCGAACAACTCTATGCGCAGCGGCCATTCGGACCCCGTAGGATAGACGTCGATTATCCCCCCTCGGTGGCTGAAGCTACCGGGCGCTTCGACCACGGGTTCGTTGTGATAGCCCAGGTCCAACCACTGGCCGAGGAGGGTAGCGATCCGGATTCGGTCGCCCTTCTTCCAGACACTCAACTCTCCGGTCGAAGGAAAAACACCGGCCATCAACTCGGGACGGAGAGTATAGAGCAGGGCCGAGCCAACCGAGCAGACGACGATTGGGCTGATTTCCGGAGGGGAGCCGACGAAATTACCGGCTGAAGCCAGAGCGGCTAGGGCCGTTAGGCGTTGGTTGCTGGTATTGGCATCCACTGCCAGCCGCTCAAAGGGCAGTACCTCCGGCTCAGGAAGCAGGTGGATGGGCTGATCTTCACCAAGGTAGGTAAGCAGTTGGTCGTGAAGACGGCGGGCGTCGTCGGGCCGGGGCGTAACCACCAAGATAGGTCCGTTCTGACGGCACCACAAAGACGCCAAGAAAGCGGCGCGGGCCCCTTGGCGGACGGTGACTCCCAATCCATCACCAGTTTTTTCAGCTGGTTTGCCCGAGGCGTCAACGTTCCTACGGTGCTCGGGATGGCGGTCCAGTGATTCTAGGACTCCCTTAAGGGTCATTGTGGGGTTAAAAGCTCCGATACAGCCGCGGCAAATACGGGCCGAAATATAAAATTACACGCCTGAACAGGGGCTGGTAACAAATCCAGCCCCTGTTCGATTATTTTATTGCCTTGGCTGCGGTGTTACAAGCGAAAATTCACGCCATTTCAAATCTGGGGTACCAGGCGTGCATGCTATAATCTTTAGTGCGAGTGGTAGCCATAGACCGCCTATTTTTGTCACGATTTCCGACACCTCAGAAATTCAGATCATGGCCAGAGCAAGTCAAAAAAACGAGGCTGGAAATGCTATGTCCGGCACTTTTCGCCACCGACGTATCGTCGTCAAAGCGGGTACCGGCGCTCTGACCGGGTCTTCCGGCTTGGATTCGGAAGTGATGGGCGACCTGGTGCGTCAGATCTGTCAGATCCGCGACGAATCTGGAGAAGTGGTGTTGGTGACCTCCGGCGCCATCGCCGCCGGCCGCTCAGCCCTGGGCGAGACCCGTGGAGAGATGGGGCAAGACATATCCTCTCGGCAGGTCTTTGCCGCCGTGGGCCAAAGCCGCTTGATGCACACCTATCAGGAGATGTTCGCCACTCACAAAACTCAGATCGCCCAGACCCTGCTGACCATCGCCGACCTTTCCAACCGTCAGTCGTACTTGAACGTGGGGAATACCCTGCAACGTTTGTTGGAATTAGGAGTGGTGCCGGTGGTCAACGAGAACGACGTTGTAGCCGTCGACGAGATAGGCGAGGTTTTCGGGGACAACGACCGGCTATCCGCCCTGGTGGCAAACCTGGTCGACGCCGACTTGCTGGTGGTCCTGACCGACACCGAAGGCCTATATTCGGCGGACCCCCGCACCGATCCCGCTGCGACCCTGATTGCTGAGGTTGACCGTGTTGACGCCCGCATTGAGGCCCTAGCCGGAGAGGTCCTGCATCCTTGGTCCAGAGGTGGTATGGCCACCAAACTTGAGGCCGCCAAGCTGGTCACGGCGTCGGGCATTCCCATGGTGATGTGCCATGGCCGGGCTGAGGACGCGGTGCTTCGCGCCGCGCGGGGCGAGTCCGTGGGAACTTTTTTCAAGCCTGCCGACAGCAAGATGGAAGCCCGCAAACGCTGGATGCTGAGTGGGATCTCCCAACGGGGTAAGATAATCGTGGACTCGGGCGCCGCCGGAGCGCTGGTTAAAGACCACCGTAGCTTACTACCGGCCGGGATCAAGTCGGTTGAGGGCGATTTTAGCCGTGGCGAGTCTGTCTATGTGGTGGACACCAAGGGACTGAAGATCGCCTGCGGCATCGCCAACTACGCAGCCCGGGACATCGGCAAGATCCAAGGTCTACGCTCGGACCGCATCGAAGAGACCCTGGGCTATCATTACGGTCAGGAAGTGGTGCACCGGAATAACTTAGTGCTTTTATTTAATGACGACTAAAACAGTACAAGATGTTACCGCCCTGGGGCTTGCCGCCAGGAAAGCCTCCCGGAAATTGGCCCGGCTATCGACCGAGGACAAGAACCGGGTGTTGCTGAACCTTGCCGGGCTGCTTCGTTCCGACCAGGCGGACGTTCTGTCAGCTAACCTATCCGACTATCAAGAAGCCAAATCCGACGGCATGAACGACTCCCTGTTGGACCGCCTGCTGCTGACCAGCGAACGGCTGAACGGCACTGCCGACGAGGTTCAGCGAGTCGCTGAACTGACCGACCCCATCGGTGAGGTCATTGAGACAAATTCGCAGCCAAACGGTCTGATCACCAGCCGCCGACGCGTGCCTCTTGGAGTGGTGGGCAGCATCTATGAGGCCAGACCCAACGTCACCGTGGATATCTTCGGTCTGTGTCTTAAGTCGGGCAACGCCTGCATCCTGCGAGGCGGCAAGGAGACCATACGCTCCAACACGGCGCTGGTAACTATGCTGAGAAAGGCCCTTTCTGATGCCGGGGTAACTACCGACGCCGTTCAGTTCGTCGACAACCCGGACCGGGCGCTGGTCGACCACCTGCTCAAAATGAATGAATACATCGACCTATTGGTGCCCCGTGGCGGCGCCAGCCTGGTCAAGTTCGTGGCTGAGAACGCGACCATGCCGGCGGTCACCGGCGGCATCGGCGTCTGCCACACCTACGTCGACCGGGCCGCCGACCTCAAGATGGCGGCCGAGATCGTCCACAATGCCAAGGTCCGGCGTCCGTCCATATGCAACGCTTTGGATACAGTGTTGGTCCACTCAGAGATTGCCGCCGACGGGCTTCGCCTGATTGCCAAGGAGTTGACTGCTTCAGGCGTGGAACTGCACTGCGATAACCGAGCTCTCAGCATACTGGGGCCTGACGCCCCGGACTTGACCATGCCGGCCAATGAAGATGATTGGGGCAAGGAATTTCTTTCCCTGACGGCGGCGGTGAAGGTAGTTGATTCACTGGACGACGCGTTAGAGCATATCGAGACCTACGGTTCTGGTCACTCCGAGGCCATAATCACTGAAGACGACGCGGCGGCTACCCGGTTTCTGGACAAAGTGGACGCGGCCGCGGTCTACGTCAACGCCAGCACCCAGTTCACTGACGGCGGCCAATTTGGTCTCGGCGCCGAGGTTGGCATCAGTACCCAGAAGTTCCACGCCCGCGGCCCCATGGGCCTCAAGGAATTAACCTCGTATAAATGGGTGATCGTGGGCAAGGGGCACGTCAGGCCATAACCGTGGCTAGCACAGGTAGGAGGCCATATTTGGCTGATTTGAACTTTGAGCGCGAGGTGCGCACGCCTTATTCCGAGGCTTATCTGGTCATGGAACAGGATCGTCAAGTAGGCCGGGTAGACATCCATTTTACCCCGGAGATGGTCCACGTGGCCGTGTCGGTCGATGAGAGCCTGACCCAGGAAACGGTCCAACAGATCATTGACACCGTGGATGAGGACATCGTCGACGCTGTCGGCATCGCCCGCGGGAATTTCGTGGTGCACATCTTCCAGGGCCGAGAGACCGGCGTTCTAAGCGACGAGAACGAGAACGAGTTCAGCGAAGACGGTAGCGACCACTGATTTTTT
>VFHF01000140.1 GCA_009392095.1 SAR202 cluster bacterium | reverse complement strand
ACCGTGTCGGGACTACCGACTACGATGCTACCGGCCTCTTGGAGTTCTTCATAAGACATCTTGTGCTGCCCCAACCGGACCCCGACACCAGCCGGAATCTTCCTAATCACATCAACGGCGGCGCGTGACCGGTATCCGGGAGGGTCGTTATGTTCCGCGGGGCCCTTGAACCGGTGCCTATCGTTCCACATGTAAGTGCGCCCAATCTCCTGGGCTTTTTCATCGGTGTCGGAGCAGAAAACCAGAACGTTGCCCCCGAAATTTCCGGGACCTGGAGTGTACCCAGCCTCTTTGGCTACTTGGATGTATACCTCTTTCAACCACTCTGTCTGGCCGCGGATCACCTGTAGATTCAGATAGGGATAGCCGTGTTCAGCCGCCCAGATAACGCTCTCCGGGCTGCCGGTGCCAGGGAACCAGATGTCCGGGTTTGGCTTCTGCATGGGAAGCACCCACGGGTTCACCACCCGGTATTGGAAGTGTTGGCCCTCGTGGCGGAACGGGCCGGGGGTGTTCCAGCACTTGAGTATCAGGTCGTGGGCTTCTTCGAACCGGCTTCTGTTCTCTGTGGGATCGATACCCGCCTGCAAGGTCTCGACGGAGCTGCCACGCACGAATCCTGAAATGATTCGGCCGCCTGAATAGCAGTCCAACATCGCTATCTCTTCGGCCATCCGCACTGGGTCGTTGATCGCGATGACGTTGCCCAAGATGGCGATCTTGACCTTCTTAGTGATCTTGGAAAGGACTGCGGCGTCTAGATTAGCCGATGGCTTCATGCACCAGTAAGCAGTGTGGTGCTCGTTGGTCATTATTCCATCGAAGCCAACTTCATCGACCAAGGCGTACTGTTCGTGATATTCGTTGTACAACACATGGGCTTTCTGAGGGTCGAAGTAGGAATTTGGGAACAAGAACCTTGTTGCGTCGTACTTATCAAGGTCTTCATCTCTAACGTAGCCGTTGGGCTGCTCAGAGAACCAATAGATCTCAACCTTATCCTTCGGGCGGGCTAGCTGGTTGACCATTGATCGTCCTACCTCATCCTCGGATTCCGGGTTTCCGGTTAATTCCGGGTTGCGGGCGGCGCTACTTGGAGGCGGCTTTGACCGCCTTGCGGTATCTGAAAAGGGCCGGCTCCACGTAGGCGCTGGGAGACGACAGGGCATCGTCGATTATCTGCAGCACGGCGGCGATCACCGGCTCTTGCAACAGGCAGGAACGTTTCTCCTCGGTGTCCGCCATCGGCGTATAACCGGGTTGTCCTCGGTTCTGCTGGTCAAGTATCTCGGTCGCCTTCTTGACCGCGTCCTCGATCTCCTTCTGACTGACCACGCTGTGGAGCCGCCAGTTGGCGATTATCGCGCCGTCGATCCGCTCGGTTGCCCGGTCTTTCATCTCTTCGATCTGGCTGAAGTTGGGCACGCCGCTGCACCCGATACCCCGGTGCACCCAAGGCTCCACGTAAGCGACCATGCTATGGGCGTAGCTCAATAACAGGGTCTCTTTCGCCTTCGGGTCGGCCACCTTCTCGGGCTCCAGTACCGGGAATGTCAAAAGATCGCGCCTGGAAATCGCAGGGGACGGTGAATCTTCCATCGTGCGCTGCACCTGGTCGACGTCGATCATGTGGTAATGCATCGAGTGAAGGTGACTGGGGTTGGGCGCTGGGACCCAGGCGGTGTTGCCCCCACTCCTGGGGTGGTTGATCTTGTTCTCCATCATCTCAACCATGGCCCGGTTCTTAACCTGCATGCCCTTGCCGATCTTACCCTGGTTGTGGACCCCGGCCCTGAGACTGATATCAACGTTATGCAGCTCGTAGCTGGTGTTGAAAACCGACCTGGTGAGGTCGTCACGCAGGTCAACCGGCCCTGCCTGGGTCTGCACCCGTATCTGGGAACCGGTGCGGTCTAGGAACCCGGTATTGGTGAAGAACACCCGGCTCTGGGCCGCCCGCAGAGATTCCGCCAATTGCAGGGTCATCCCCAGTTCTTCGTTCATGATTCCGAGAAGAATCGTGTTCTTAGACAGGCCCAGACGGTCTTCGACGGCTTCGAAGAAACGTACCTGTTCGGCCGCTTCTTCGGAGGTCTGTAGCTTGGGTGTGACCTGGTAAACGTAGCCCGCTTTGCTGTTGGGGACCCTTTCATCAGAGCCTTTGTCATGGGAGGTCGCAATCAGTGTCGTCAGTAACACACCGAGCATCCGCTCGGAAATCTCCTGGCCGTCCACTTTCACCATATCCGTATACATGTGCAGCGAGACGTTGCGGACGGACATCAAGCTGGTGCCTTTGACCGATTTCGGTGTCCCGTCTGCGCCCGTAAATCTAACGTCGGCGTTGATCGCTTTCAGGGCGCCACGGGAACTGCTTGCCTGGAGGTCACCGCGAATCAGACCCAAGTAGTTTCGCAGAGCCAGGACCATGTCCTCTGCGTCAACAATGGCCACCGCGTCCTCAAAATCAACGATGTTAGTGACGGCCGATTCCACGATCAGGTCTTTAAATTGACCGTTTTCTCTGTCGACCTTGCCGCCGTCGTAAAGCTGAAACTGCAGCTTCATGCCGTTGTCTTCCAAGAAGAACTCGGCCAGTTGGTCTCCCTCTTGGTTGAAGCCTAAGAACTGGTTGGGGTCTTGCAGTCCGGCTTCTGCGCCGTCCGCAGTCTGGCCCCAGAGCGAGAAACTTCCGTCCGGATTCTTGCTCAAGGAGTAGGACACGAAGTCTTTGAATCCCAGACCGTTCTCCCACCCGGCTACATGGCCGTCGAGATACTCATTTGTTTGGTCAACCACCATTTGTAAGCGCTCGTCACGGCTGGAATCGCGGTCGATCTCGGAGTGGATGTCGCTAAGAAAGTAGGCATCATAAAGGCTGCCCCACCTTGCATTGGCGCCGCCCACAGCCATGCTGGCGATGTTGACCGGGGTGACAAGCTCAGGGCCGTTCTGGGACATCTCTAAGTCGAGTTGCGGGGTAGTCATGCTAACTTCGATGGGCGATTCCGGTTCCAGATAGCCCTCATCTACTAGGAATTTCCCCAATTCGGCCGCGTCGTTGGATGCCGAGTCTGCAGTGGGCGCCCAACCAGCCTTCCGTTTGGCCAGGTAATACTCGTCGATCTTGGCCTGGCGCGTTGTGCGCTTGTCTAGAAGTTCTAGGTTCTTAGGAGCGAATTGCTCCACGAGCTCGCCGAGTATGTTGAAAACCTCGTCCACAGACTTGCCCGAATCTGGGACCACCTCGTCTCTGACAAACAAATACAGAAGGTCGTCGATCTCGATGGATGCTCCAGATGCCAGTTTTAGGGTCGTCATACTTGGCTCCAATCAGTTTGGTAAAGAGGGGTCTCAGTATTAGCCGTGGGTCCGCTCGAACTGCTTCATGAATGACACCAGGGCCTCCACGCCCTCTTTGGGAAAGGCGTTATAAACCGACGCCCGGATACCGCCCACCGAACGGTGGCCTTTGAGCTCCACAAGCCCTTCAAAAGCCGCCTCGGTGGCAAATTGGGTCTCCAACTCAGGGGTTGGCAGCCGGAATGTGACATTCATGCGGGAGCGGTGTTCAGGAACGGCGTGTCCGCTGAAGAACTCGGACGAGTCTAGCTGGTCGTAGAGGATCTTGGCTTTGTCATTGTTCAGGCGACCCATGCATTCTAAGCCGCCCTGGTTGGCCAGCCACTTGACCACCAGACCCAAGATGTAGATTGAGAACACCGGCGGCGTGTTGTGCGCCGACTTTCCCTTGGCATGGACATTGTAGCTGAGCATGGAGGGAAGGCTTTCCGGGCTGCGGGGCAGCAGGTCGTCCCGAATGATCACCAACGTGGCTCCGGCTGCCCCTAGGTTCTTCTGCGCGCCGGCGTAGATCAGGCCGTATTTCGATACGTCGATCGGCTTGCTGAAGATATTGGATGATAGGTCCCCCACTAATGGAACATCACCGGTTGCAGGCTCCGTTGCCCATTCGGTGCCGTAGATCGTATTGTTCCCAGTGAAGTGCACGTAGTCAGCCGCAAGGTCCAGGTCCAATTGCTCTTGACTCGGGATGCAGTCATGGTTCGAATCTTCTGTGGAACCGGCCAGCCTGATGTTACCGACTTTTTTGGCGTCTTTCAGTGCCAGATTGGCAAAATTCCCCGTGACTATATGATCGGCATGACCGTTGGGGGTCAACAGGTTCATGGGTACCATGGAGAATTGCAGGGACGCCCCTCCCTGAAGGAATAAGACCTGGTAGTTGTCCGGTATTCCGGCAAGATCGCGGATGTCCTGCTCGGCGCTCTCGATCATCTCCACCACCGGTTTTGAGCGATGGCTCATCTCCAGCAGTGAAATCCCAACCCCCGGTAGCGAGACCAGATCCCGTTGGGCTTCTTGAAGCACCTCAGCGGGCAAAGTAGCCGGTCCCGCGGCAAAGTTATAGATCGTCATTGGTTATTTCTTCCGCCCTTCTGTTGTCACTCACGGCGCGCATAAATTTAGATTCCACAGCCAAACAACAAGCTATGCTAGCCGACCCCGTATACTTTGGCAAACTAGGGTTTCCTCGGCTTACGCTCCGAACGACAGGCGAAGGTGTGGCCTTGATAGACGGATGTCAGTTGCGCTATGCCGGGGCTTTGAAACGGTAACCTACATTCCAGATGGTCTCGACGAAGGAGTGGCCGTGGGACTCCACCTTGGATCGGAGGCGACGGATGTGGACGTCGACGGTTCGTGTGCCGCCCAGGTAATCGTAGCCCCAGATTTGGCTCAGCAGCGCTTCCCGCGTGTAAACCCGGCCGGGGTTTGACGCCAAGAGCACCAGAAGCTGGAACTCCTTGTAGGTCAAAGCCACTCGGCGGCCCGACACTGTAACTTCGTAGCGTTCTTGGTCTATAGAAAGATCACCGACTTTCAGTAATTTAGGGCCGGCCGGGCCGCTGACCCGGTAGATCGCCTGCCCCACTCGGGCGGTCAACTCAGCCTCGGATACCGGGCTGAACAGCATCTCATCGGGATTGAGCGACGGGTCATAGTCAACCATCGCCTCTCTGGGCACGGCGGCGACCACGGGAAGTCTCCGGTCATGGCACTCTTCGATCATCAGACGGGCTTCCGACTGGGATAGCGAAGACAGGTCCAAAATCACCGCATCCGGTGGCATGACGCCGTTTTCATCAAGCTGGTGCAACTCGATACCCACCCGGCACGACATACCGGCCCGGTCAGCAGTGTCCGCCAACGCGCTGAGCTCGCCGCCATGATTAACCAGGATAAAGAGCTGGTACAAAGATCCGGCCTAATACTTCCAGTGAGTTTGAATAGCAGAAAAAGTATACCAAACAAGCGTTATTAACC
>VFHF01000139.1 GCA_009392095.1 SAR202 cluster bacterium | reverse complement strand
GCTTAAGTATAATTACGGCAAGTCAGATGAGCCGTTTTCCGTTGGGTCAACTCTAACGTATTCCCAACATCTTGCGCCTCTATCCCCTGCCGAAATTCGCTCGCGCGACGCACACTCCCTCCCCTGTGGTACATAAACCACATCTCCAACCGCATAACCTAAGTATCCCGGCTTCCCCAATATCCGCCAGATTAATGGCGACAAGCAAAATCCCTATCGAGTACCGATATAGAAAGTTGCGGTCAACATTAGGCCGAAAATATCCCTGGACCGCTCTGAACCATCGCAAGCAGTCATCTTGAAAAGATTTTGATCAGAGGAGAACAATAATGAGAACAGTATTGAGGTCAAAGATTCACCGTGCCTGGGTAACCGATGCCAATCCAGACTACGTGGGCAGTATCTTGATTGATGAAGATTTGATGGACAAGATTGACCTTTGGAACTTTGAGAAGGTGCTTGTCTGCGACGTCACTAACGGCAACCGCTTTGAGACCTATGCGATCGCCGGCGAACGGGGTTCCGGAGTGTGTTCGGTCCAGGGGGCGGCTGCTCGCCTTAGCTCCAAGGGCGACTGCCTGATCATCATGTCTTTCGAGGAGACCGATGTACCCATCGACCCGCAGATGATTCTGGTTGATGAGGAAAATCGGTTTGTCGAGTACCTGGAGGGCGCCAAAAATGTCCAGCAGGTTCACTGAACAAGAAACTGAAAGCTATTACGATTCAGAAGACGCCATCTATCGTTCCTTCTGGGATGAAGACGGCAGCGTCCACTGGGGCGTATTCGACGATAGCACTGGCGACGATTTTCTGAAGGCTTGTGCTAATCTGAACTATATGATGGCCGAAAAGGGCCGCATAGATTCCAATGCCCGGGTATTGGATGTGGGCTGCGGCAACGGTACCACCGCGATCTGGCTTAGCAGCGACCAGAACTGCCACGTTACCGGTGTTGACTTAAGTGGCGTTAGAGTCCAGAACGCAAAGGATAAAAGATCCGATCTGGACTGGCCTGCTCAGGAGAAGTTGGCCTTCGAGAAGGCGTCAGCCACCGAGTTGCCCTTTGAAGACGGCACTTTCTCTCACCTCTGGAGCCAGGCGACCTTCTATCACGTCCCGGACAAAGAATCCGTGCTGAGTGAGGCCTACCGCGTGTTGGAAGAGGGCGGCATCATGGTCTTCGACGACCTGACCAAGCCTCAGCCCAATATCAGCCCATCCGCCCAGGAATTTGTCTATGACCGGCTCCTTTACGACACGCCCTACAGCTTTGAGTCCTATCAGGACGCCCTAAAGGCCCACGGGTTCAAAATTATCGAAGCCCACGACCTGTCGTCGCATCTGAAGAACAGCTACCTCAGGCTGGCAGAACGCACACCCAAGGCCGATGCCGATCACGCGGAACACTATGCCTGGCTGAGCAACGCCTACCAGGAAACCGCCAAGGCTGTAGATAATAAGGAATTAGGCTGGGGCCTGTTCATCTGCCAGAAGTAGCTTCATGAACAGTCCTCCACACATTGTTGACAGTGTGTGGAGGACTGTTTGGTTTCCACCTCTTTTTGAGCACCGATAGGAGTGTAACGCCATGCAAGAAAGCCACAAGAGAGTCCAATGGGTCTATGAATCGACCAACGATAAAGAGTTGGAAGGCCGCTACGACCAATGGGCCGCCGATTACGACAATGATCTAGCCGCCGAGTTTGAGTGGAACGCTCCCCAGAACGCTGCCACCGTCTTCACCAAGCATGTAGATAAGGCCGCCCGCGTATTGGATGCTGGGGCCGGTACCGGCCTGGCGGGTGAATGCCTTGCCGAGGCCGGTTACAAAGACCTGGTGGCCATGGACCTGTCCCAAGGCATGCTCGATGTGGCCAAAAGCAAGAACATCTATAACGATTTTCACCAGATGGCCCTGGGCGGCCCGCTGGATTACCAGGCCGACGAATTCGACGCAGTGATCAGCGTGGGCGTCTTCACCCAGGGACACGCTCCCGCAAATTCATTCGACGAGTTGGCCCGCATCACCAAGCCGGGTGGACTGATCGTGTTCAGCCTCAGGGTGGACACGTATGAATCGGCCGGTTTCAAGCAGCAGCAGAGTGGAATGGAAGAGTCCGGGGTGTGGCAGCTTGCGGAGATGACCGACGAATACCAGCCGATGCCCAAAGGCGAACCTGAGGTGTGGCACCGAATCTGGGCCTACCGCGTCAGCTGAGCCAGGGCTTCTTCACAACGATCCCTTACATTTGCCACCAAATCGTTATTCTGCGGAGTGAAGCGACGAAGCATCTTACAACTATCACGTCCGCAGACTCTTCGCTGAGCCTTGGGTGACATATCTATGGCGTCGTTCGAATGGGAACCCAGGTTCTTTCGCCAAAATAGATGCAGGGTTCATCTTCCCCAGAGCTACACCAAATATCTACCCCTCCGCTAGAAAATCGTCGATGGCCTGTGCCAATTCTTGGGGCTTGTGGTAGCCGATATCGTGGATGGTCTCGGGTATCCAGTGGACCCGCCCGTTTTTGAGGTTCTTTTCTGCGGCATCGACCATCCGGCGGCGCGTTTCGGCGAATTCGGTGCCAGCACGTTCTGGGGTTGGGCCAGCGGGAACGATGAGAGCGGGGCACTCGATTCTAGGCATGGTGATCGACGCCGGTTCGTCCCACATGGCACGTATGGTCTGGGCGTGGTTCTCCGGACGCAGTATGTCCTGGATCTGCCCGTCTTCATCCTCGTAAACCATGGTCTGGACGATGCGCTCTATCTCTGGGTTCCAGATCACGCCCAATTGATTGCGGAGCCTCTCCAAGAACTCGTCCCGGTTTCCGGTCACGTCCCTTGGGCGGACACGGTGTGAGAAGGCCTCCCAGGTTGCTCCCGGGAAGAGCCTTCCGTCCAAGAACCCCCCATCGATCATGATCAATCGTCCCACTCGGTCGGGGCAATTGGCGGCAAAATTTGTGGCCACGTTGCCGCCCCAGGAATGGCCCATCACCGCCACTTGATCCAACCCGATGTGGTCAAGCAACCCAACCAGGTCGTCTGAGAGGGTTTTCCAGTCGTATCCGGATGGCGCACTGGTGGTCTGGCCGTGGCCGCGTTGGTCCGGTGCATAGATGTGGTATCGGTCCCGGAGCAACGGCGCCACGATGTCGTACCAATGGGCAGATGACGCCAGTCCGTGGAGGGCCAAGAGAGGTTTTCCTTCTCCGCCCCAGTCCAGATACCGGACCTTGAGATCGCCGATGTCAGCCCAAAGTTCTTCAGGTGGAGACCCTGCTGCGCGGTCGTCTACCAAATCGCTACCTCCCATGCGGTTGTCGCTGGTTGTGGCCTAGTATAGCAACCGGCGAGATTCGTTGATATCTCTCTCATTCGGCCGATTCTGGGTTCTCGCTCAACTCCATCTGCAGCAGCCGGGCTTTGACCCCCAGCCCGCCGCCACCGTACCCGCCAAGCCCGCCGTCGCTGGCAATCACCCGGTGGCATGGAATTATTAGCGAGAACCGGTTGCGGGCCATGGCTTGCCCGGCGGCCCTCATGGCCAGGGGGCTGCCAGCCTCAGCAGCCAACCAGGCGTAACTCCTAGTCTCGCCGGCGGGGATGCTCCGGCAGGCGTTCCACGCCGCGCTGAAGAAGGGGGTTATCCCGGAGAAATCCAGACCGATCTCGTCCAGCGCCGTCCTGTCTCCTGCGGCGTAACGGTGCAGACATTCCACCACCTCGGTGAATGCGTCGGGGTCGTCGTCCGCACCGTCTAGGTCCATGCCCATGTCTTCGATCGCCTCTTGGGGCGTGGGCTTCAAAGAGGCGCGTTTCAACCCGTCTTCTCCTCCTAGCAGGACCATCCAGCCCATGGGTAATTCGACCAAATGATATCTATCTCCGTTCAACGCACCCTCCAGGTATTTATCTCGGTCACCGGATCCTCCGTCTAAACACGGTCCACAGCATTCGCAACCGCAGCCGTTGCCACGCGACTGCCAATAGGCGGTTCTCGCTGGCGGTGGTCCGCCTGTTTCCATACCGGTTGCGGACATAGGAACCGACGATTATCGACACCGGGGTCTTATGGGCCGGTAGGACCTGTTGCAACCGGTCTCCGAACTGATACGGAGTCTGGAACTCCGACGGTCCCACTGAGGCTAAGTTTGCCATAGTCGTGAGGCGCCTAAAAGCGGTCTGCGGGTCTTTGGGCGCCGCAAGGAACTTTCTCCAAATCAATAGGGTAGTGCCGCCCACAGCAGCCAGTCCGGCCAGCACGCTTACGACCCAAGGCCAGAATCCGATGATTGATTTATCGTCACCTTGTTCGAAGTTGAAACCTAATGTCGCCCCCGCTTCTTGCGGATTCGAGCAGTCTTCGAACCCGTCAAAACACTCTTCGTCTAAGGAATCTATGTAGGCCTCGCTACCCTGTTGCACCTCGAATGGTTCCACTCCTGGTTGGTAGACGCCGGGCAGCGCTTCCCCGGGAGTCGGCTCAAAAGGAATCCAGCCAAACCCAGGGAAATAGACCTCAACCCAGGCATGGCTGTGGCTGTCGGTGACCGCGAAGACGTCCTGGTCTCCGATTCGGTCGCCGGTCGTATAACCTACCGCCAGCCTAGCTGGGACCCCCACGGTCCGAAGCAAAACCGACATGCTAGAGCCGAAATATTCGCTGTATCCTTCTTTGAGGGTGAACAGGAAATGGTCCACCCCATCTTTATCGAAGGCTGGTGGCTCCACTCTGAGGTTGTAAGGGTAGTTGCCCCTCAGGTAATTCTCGATAGCTTTGGCTTTGTCGTAGGGCGATTCGATCGAGCCAACAACTTTGGCGGCCAATGAGCGTACCCGCAAAGGGATGTCCTGGGGTAACTGGAGGTACCGTTCGGAGACCCAAGCTGGGTATTCTGAACTGGCGGCCCGCAGCTCGTCCGGACCGGCCAATGAGATCGCCGATGTAACTTCGTATGGGTCCCCGATCTTGAATTTGCCTTTGGGATTGGAGACCGATAGCACCTCAGGTATTACGGGAAGGGCTTCTATGAACTGGACCCGCGTGGCCAGGCCGGCTTCCCTTTCTACTTCATTTAAACGGAATTGGGGCGGAAGGGAAAGCCCTAGGTCCTGATCGCTGACAAGACCGCCGTGCGCCTCTAGTGTAAGGCGCAGCCCGTCCCCCACATCCGCCAAATAATCAGGCAAAGCCCCTCCATCCTTCAGCGCGCCTAGGTCAACCGTGAAGACCGGTGGGGCCTGAGTTTCTATCATGACATCACGGTCCACAAAGCGTACCTGGTCGGCCGAGAACAGTTTTTTCGACGCGTATAGAGGTGTAACTGTATAGCTCACCTCTATACGCAGCGGATCGACACCCCTCTGAGTAAATTCAGGGGTGTACCCCAGTGGCTCAGTCACCGTGTGGTCCGAAAGCCAACCTTTACCGTTGTAGGTGCTATAGGTCCGCGCCTTCCAGTACATCTCCGCAGGTGAGTCTACCCATAAGACCTGAGTCGTAGTTGGGTAGATACTCCCTTGCAGCGCCATCACGTTGCCCCAGATTCGAAACCCGATGGGCCGCCGGGCTGGAAGGCCGGCGAAAAGCCGGTTGAAGTCATCTTCCATGGTTTTTAGTGGATTGCGCATGTACTCGTAGCCGTCATTCGCCGCGCCCCATTTGGGCGCCATCGGCAGCATGAACGCCACTACGATCACAAACACTGTGATGGCAAGGCTGTCGGTCAACGAAAGTCCATTAAGGTGGTCGTCCACCTTAATCTCACGCCTTTCCCACTCGTGTTTTCTTCGTATTGCCTGGACCCGGGCAATCAAAAGCAAAGCGGTGAACAGATAGAAGGCCAGGTGGGTCGCCGTGTTGGGCGGGAGAAAGGTTAGGTTGGACAACAAACCTATGCCGCCCAAGATGAATACTCCCCAGAAGTTTCCGTAGCGAAGGAACAGCCAGGCGCCCAGGAACCCGGTCAACCAGGTCGCCGTCATCAGCGCGAAGGAAAATGGGAGGGCGTCGATGCTGATATTTCCGGTACGTGCGGCGTCTAACCAGAGGTCCAATCGTCTTACAACCTCATCGACCCCTTCCACGGGTGCGCCATTAATCGTGAAGGATGACAGCTGCCACAGAATGATTGCCAGGCCAGCTGCGAGGCCCACGGGGACCAGCGCCAACGACCAGATTGGTATTCGGTACAGAATCAGCCCGGTCAGCATAGCGATGAAGAGCAGCTTTACAAGATTGGGCGACGGCACCCAATCCGCCTGCTCCACTGATAGAACAACAGTCACCAGGTTGAGGACCAGGAGCAGGGCGGCAATCCAGCCTTCGTTGGGTCGCATTGTGCGTTCGAACCAGGCGATGCTATCCCCGATAAAATCGGTGCCCCAGCCCTGTTGGCTGGGCTTGTTGGGGTTCAGAGTTTCGGAGGTCATTCAACGCCTCCAGCCACGCCGGCGGTCCAACTCCTTGGTATCTCGTGGACCGGCACCTGAAGGGCTTCGTTCAGGCTGTCGCCTTGGCGCACCATGTAAACCGGGATCAGATTAGCGCTAAGCGCTTCCAAAGGCACGGACATGTTCGTCGGAGACCCAAAACTGGAACGGTCCACCAACACCACCGAGACTTCAACACCCTGGCGGCGGAGGGCGTTCAGGGAAGCCACCCACTCGGTTTCCACAGAAGAGGTGACCAGAGTCAGCGCGTTATATTGGTTCAGATGTGGCCGGACTGCGTAGATGAACTCTTGAAGCGGGCGGTCGCCGAAGGCGCGCACCTCCGAAAGGGTTTCCATGAGGCGGCCGCGCTGTTCGGGGCTGCTGTCCGGCCGGTAGATGTGGTCTTGGTCCCCGTTGGTCGCCAATCCAACCGGCATCGACTGTTCCATAAGCCGGTTCACGATGGAGGCTGCAACCGTTACTGACAACTCCTCGGTGTTGCTGATCTCGTCAAGGTCTACGCTGTAGTGAGAAAGCTGGAACATATCCAGCAGTATCCATGCCTCCGCCGACAGCCCCATATCGAATTCCTTGACCATTAACTGATTCATGCGCGCCGTATAGGGCCAATGAATCCGGCGCATGCTGTCGCCCTCGACATAGGAGCGGATCGACGATACATCGGTGGTGATCTGCTCCCAGTGTTTCGTTGCCCGGCTGTCGCTGGGCAGCCCGGCGAACCGGGCGTCCAAGTCGGGCAATGCTTCGACGGCTGGGAAAACGATATAGGGATGCGGGTCCAAGAAGTCCCGGCGCAATCGGAACAGTCCGAATGGGTCTTGGCTGACCAGCCTGACCTTTCCCGACCGGAATACTCCTCTTTTTGCCAGGTAGGTCCGGATACGCCAGCTCCGCACCTGCTCGCGGACCAGCGCCAGTCCCCGACCGCTGGTGTTTGCCGATGGCCCGGTGGCCTCCGCAACCTCCAGCCAGGACTTGGGCATCCGCGTGTGGTTTACGATCGATACCTGGCCTGCAAGATAGCCACCCACTTGTCCCCGGTTGGCGTCCCGTGTCACTTTGAGGTCGATGCCGCGAAGATTGAGCCAAGCCCACACGAACCCGATGACCGTAACCAGCAATAAAACGTATAGGAACCTGAAGAAGAAATCGAACCCGGTGCCCAATGCGTAGAAACCAACCACGATGAGCAGCAAGACCATGCCGATGAAACGTCTATTCATCGCTAGTCCTCAGACAATGGACCACCGGGCATGATGAATAGGGGGTTCCGAGGATCATGGAATATTTCGGCGAGGTGAACCGCTACCGGCTGACGCCGGGTACGGCCACGGACTCGAGAAGCCCGTCGATAACTTGCCCCGTATGCAGGCCCCGCATCCGGGCCGCCGATGATAGGATCAGCCGGTGTGCGAGCACAGCGTAGGCCAGCTCTTTCACATCGTCCGGAATCGCGTAGTCGCGGTCCCGTAATATGGCCATCCCACGCACTGCCCGGAACATGCCGAGTGAGGCCCGGGGGGATGCCCCAAGAAAAACGTCCTCATGGTTCCGGGTTGCCTCGATCAGGCCCACGATGTACTCGCGTACAGCCGTGTCCACGTAGACGTTCTGGGCAGCCTTTTGGAGCTTGATCACGTCTTCCGGAGAGGCTACGGCTTCCAATTCGTCTATGGGGTGGGTCTTTTCCTGTTGCTCGATGACAGAAAGCTCGTCCGTGAAGCTGGGGTAGCCGAGGCTGATTCGCATCAAGAAGCGGTCAAGTTGCGCCTCGGGTAATGGGAATGTCCCTTCGTATTCGATGGGGTTCTGGGTGGCCATCACGATGAAAGGCTGTTCCAGTGGCCGAGTCACCCCGTCAACCGACACCTGCAATTCCTCCATGGCTTCCAGCAATGCAGACTGGGTCTTGGGAGTAGCACGGTTTATTTCATCAACCAGCACGATCTGGGCCATGACCGGACCGGGCCTGAACTGGAATTCTCTGGTGCTCTGGTTGTAGATTGAGACGCCCACGATGTCGCTGGGCAGGAGGTCGGGCGTGAATTGAATACGCTTGAAGGAGCATCCGATCGAACTCGAAATGCTCTTTGCTAGCATGGTCTTGCCTACGCCGGGGACATCCTCAATGAGAATGTGGCCCTTGGCAATCACGGCGGCTAACGCCTGTTTAATAACCGGCTGCTTGCCGACGATGACCTTGGAAACGTTGTCCACGATTTCCCGGGCTATGGTTGTGGCCGACTGGGTCTCCTTCAACTGCTTCTCCGATCGCTGTTTGCAGACTGGTTTAAGACTGGCCCCATAGCTGACAGGCGGATTCTACCACAGCAGAAATCGGCAGGCTCAGAAACCTGTCAGAGGGGCTCAGAGGTCCGGTCTATCGTCTGGAGCGGACGCTCATGTAAGCTGACCTATGTACGGTGTACGGTCCGACCTAGCCATCGGTTCAAATAAATCCGTATGCCGGTGCGGCCCGTAAATTCAGTGACACTAAGATTAGACCGGCCCAAGTCTTGCCTCCCGGCGGATGAGCGGGGGTTATGTATGAATAAAGCTGTGGGAAAGGTATGCTGACAAACCCCATAAGAAAGGACTGGAGCATCAGAATCCGGATTAAAATGCCGACCATGGCCGTGGAGCTGGTGGGATTACTATTCTTGGTGGCCGCCTGCGGAGGTTCTGACTCGGCCGTGACCGGCAATCAGTCCGCAACTGAAACTACCCCGCCCACCCAAAGGTCGGAATCTTCACCAACCGCCGGAGTGACCGCCAATTCCCCCGTTGCCAACGTAGATCGAAAGG
Source organism: SAR202 cluster bacterium (assembly GCA_009392095.1). Classification (GTDB taxonomy): domain Bacteria; phylum Chloroflexota; class Dehalococcoidia; order Lucifugimonadales; family UBA3495; genus UBA9611. The sequence continues at coordinate 2,074 of VFHF01000139.1, read as the reverse complement.
TCGGCGGCGAAGTGGGAGACCTAGCGCCCGAGTTTGGTGGGATCGAAACTTGGATCAACGGCGGCCCGCTGACTATGGAGGAACTTAGAGGACAGGTGGTCCTGATCGATTTTTGGACTTACACCTGCATCAACTGTATCCGCACGTTTCCATTTTTGAAACAATGGAACTCTAGGTACGCCGATGACGGACTGGTGATTGTGGGAGTCCACTCCCCTGAGTTCGAGTTCGAGAAAGACTACGACAACGTGGTTGAAGCCACTCAGAACGAGGCAATAGCCTGGACAATCGCCCAAGACAACGACTTCGTGACCTGGCGTGGGTATAACAACCGGTTCTGGCCCGCCAAGTACCTCATCGACAAAGACGGCGTGGTCCGGTACAAGCATTTTGGCGAAGGTGGTTACGCTGAGACCGAAGGTTTGATCCGCGAACTGCTCGCTGAAGCCGACCCGAATTTCTTGGCTAATAATCTGCCTCTCCCCGAAGACCAGACCGTAGACCCCACGTTCCTGACAGCACGGGATGCCGAGGTTACCAGGGAGCTTTACGGTGGATACGAACGGGGTGAGAGTGACCTGCTCTTCGGGCGCGGCGGCTATGTCCAGCAGATGCAGTATTTCGACAGTAAAGACCAGGTAGCCAATTTCTCAATAACTGAAGACCATCAACCCCATAAGATCTACTTCGAAGGGGCCTGGCACGTTGGCCCCGAGAGTTCGACCCACGGTCGTGTGACCGAGTCGTTCGAAGACTATTTGGCCCTGGTCTATTCGGCGACCTCGGTGAACGCGGTGCTGACCTCAGACTCCGGCGAGCCCTACAAGGTGCGCATCACTGTTGACGATGAATACCTCACCGACTCCAACAAGGGCAGCGATATTATCATCGGCGACGACGGCGAAAGCTATCTCTGGGTCACAAGTCCGAGCCTCTATAATCTGATCAGCAATGACTCGTATGTGAGGCGCCAAAATCTTAAGATGGCATCGAATTCGCCTGACTTTGGGCTTTTCGCGTTCACCTTCGGCGTCTATGACACCGGCCCTTAGTGAACAGAGCCTTGCGTGAATAAAATACTGCAACCTCCGGCCAAGCTAACTCTGACTCCGTTCGTCTTGCTTCCCATTGCCGCCGCCTGCACCAGCTTCCCGGCGCCGGAGTTTAAGAGAACCAGGGCCGGGATCAATAGCGAACCGCTGATTATAGAAGAACTGCGCGGTAAGGTCGTGTTGGTCGATTTCTGGATTTACTCCTGCGTGGATTGCATCAGGACCTTTCCCTACCTCAGGGAATGGAACGTTAAATACGCCGACGACAGATTGGTGATAATCGGCGTTCACACCCCTGAATTTGAGTTTGAGAAGGTCTATTCCAACGTGCTGAAAGCGACACAGGACAACAGCATCACTTGGCCGGTGGCCCAGGACAATGACTTTAAGACCTGGGACAACTATTCCAACCGGTTCTGGCCGGCAAAATACCTGATCTATAAAGACGGCGTGGTTTGATACACCCACTTCGGAGAAGGCGCTTACGATGAGACCGAGATCTGGATCAGAGATTTGCTTCTCGACGCCGGAGCGACCCTGTCTGAGGGGCCGTTTGAAGCCTCCGGCGACCAGCCCTTAGACTAAACCTTCATCGAAACCCGCAGAGATTCGGTGACCCGGGAGCTTTATGCTGGGTTTGTGCTCGCGGAACTGGGAGAATACGTGCGGCAAAGCGACTTTTTAAAAACACCGGCTCTGCGGTGGACCTGGAGTCTCCCTACGACCTCAAATCCGGAGTGATCTACTTCGACGGTCAGTGGGTGGTCTGGCCGGAGCACGCCCATCACGGCCGAGACACAATCGGCTACGAAGACGTCCTATCCCTGGTTTATTCGTCCCGCAGCTTGAAGGCCGTCGTCTCCTCAGAGGCAGACCAACCATACACCGTGAGGATAACGTTTAACGGGGATTTTCTGACCGATGAGAACAAGGGCAGCTACATAACTATCGCCGTTAACGGCGATAGCTTGTTGAGCGTTAACGGAGCCCAAGAGGCACAGCATCATCGAAGCGATGGCCTA
>VFHF01000138.1 GCA_009392095.1 SAR202 cluster bacterium | reverse complement strand
CGGTTGATAGGTCGGCCGCAGACACTTCCTCGCAGGAGATGCCCTCGGCCCGTTCCATCTGGTCCCTGTCTGGGTAAAGCTCGGGGGCCACGCCCTCGGTTACGCAGACCAGCACTGGTAAATCGCACTGTATAGTCTGCAGGCCGTCATCGGTGATGCGTTCTGCAATAACCGACTTTCCGTCATCGCTTAGATCAAGCTTCCGGACATGACTGATATGGGGCAGACCCATCAACTCGGCGGTCTCAGGTCCTACTTGCCCCGTGTCGCCGTCGGCGCTGTTGCGGCCGCAGATGATCAGGTCGGGATTCTCCCGCTGTAGCGCCAAGGCCAAGGTGCGCGAGGTGGCCAGAGTGTCGGACCCGGCAAGGGCCCGGTCTGATATCAACACCGAGCGGTCGGCGCCCAGGGCCACACAATTGGTCAACCCTTCTGCAGCCCCCGGCGGGCCCATGGAGATGACAACAACCTCGTCATCCGAAGAATTCTTCAGTTCAACAGCCCGGACCAGCCCCAACAGATCAAAAGGATTGACCTCTGATGGAACTCCTTCGCGAATGATCGTCTTGGACTCGTAATCGAATTGGATACGCGCGATGATGGGCACGTATTTCATGCATACGGCAATCTTCATAAATCAGGTGCGCCTCTGTTTTGGATTGGGTGACGGGTCCGCTGGATTTTCGGGCCTAATCGCTGTCTGAAACGTTGACGCCTAGAGCTTCTTCCCGGACCTCCGAGGTTAGGCGTTCCAGCTTTCCGCTTATGGAAACGGGGAATCGAGGCGGATTGTTAAGGACTTTGAACCTGCCGTCCAGTGAGCTAAAGTCCTCTTGAAACCTCTTTCTGACCTCTTCCAAAGTAACTGGCTGTCCCGTCCTCTTTCCGTTCCTCATGACTTCTTCAAGTAGCGGCAGCCCGCCGGGAAGTTCTTCGTCGTGTAAGGCGATGATGTCCTTGGCGAACATGCCGTCGGCGTCTTTAGTCCTAAAGACCTGCTTGGCCCCTGGCAGGGAAACCTTATCGGGACTGAGCTTCATAACCGGCCGGTCGTCGAAGCAGACCAGTTTGTAGGCCATGTCCGACCAGGGGGCGTCGGCCGACACTCCGGCTTTGGTGCCAACGCCGAACAGGTCGATGGGCGCTCCGTCGTTGACTAGGGTCTCGAGTTCGTATTCGTCCAGCCCGCCGCTGGCCAGTATCTTGACATCGTCAAAACCCGATTCGTTCAATATCTTGCGCACCTTGCGGCTTAGGGCGTCGAAGTCTCCGGAGTCCAGACGCACGGCCATCAGGCGTGTGCCGCCGGCCTCCATCTCTTTGGCCACCTGCACTGCGTTCCACGTGCCGGCGATGGTGTCGTAGGTATCCAACAGCAGGATGGTCCGGTCTGGGAATGAGGCAGCGTAGGCCCGGAATGCCGCCAACTCCGAGGGAAAACTGGATATGAAGGAGTGCGCCATGGTGCCCGCCGGAGGCATACCGTAGAGACTGGCGGCCAGCACGTTGCTGGTGGAACTGAACCCTGCGATGTAGCTGGCGCGGGCCATCTTCAGCGCGGCGTCGGTGCCCTGAGTGCGCCGCGAGGCGAAATCTGCGATTCCCCGTCCTTTAGCGGCCCAAACACACCGTGCGGCCTTGGTGGCAAGCATGCTCTGGAGATTGACCTGGTTTATGATGAACGTTTCCGCTAGTTGGGCCTCTATCAATGGAGCTGTGATCTCCACCGCCGGTTCGTCAGTGAAATACACACGTCCTTCGGGAATGGCCCGGACGCTGCCGGTGAAGCGGACTCCGCTCAGATACTCCAGGAAGTCATCGGAGAAGATGCCTGTAGCCCGCAGGTAGTCAATGGCGCGTTCACTGAAGTTCAGGTTGGAGAGGTAGTCCAGTACGTCGTCCAGCCCCGCGGAGACGAAATATGCGCGGTTGGGCGGGTAGGTCCGGGTGAACAGGCTGAAAGTGGCGGTCGCCGACATTCCCTGACGCAAGAACGCTTGGGACATGGTCAATTCATACAGGTCGGTGAATAGACCGAGGTCATTCCCTGGCAGCGGTAATTTAGGTGCGGTCATCTAGTACGTAACGGAGCGAGTGGATTAGGTTTAGGTTAGCGCGTATTATGTTGGCGATTTGAAGCCGATGTCAACTGATGTTGAGCGTGGGTTACGCCTAAGTAATGCCGGGCCTTCCAGAGCGACTCTTCTTGACACCGGGACAGCCCCTTAGTAACATTTAGAGGAGTCAAAAGGCACGCTTAAAATTCGATAGGCAACTCAAAACCCTTATCCAGAACGGCAGAGGGGACGGCCCGATGAAGCCTAGCAACCGGTCTTAGTCCGTTGAGACGGGCGAGGATACGGTGCTAACTCCGGCGTCTGGCGTTGGTCAATCAACGGCAGACGAAAGATAAGGGGGGCTCAGTATACCTGTGAGCTTCTCTTTAGAGAGGCTTTTTTAATGTTTGAGGCCGGGCGTTTTGATCCGGTGAGATGCTTTTAAATTTGTTGAGACCTGTCTAGGAACCCCGGCTAAATCCCCTGGGAGCATACCCGGTGAGCGAGATTAGACCCATCGAGTGGACCAACGGCACACTCAAGCTGCTTGACCAGACCCGCCTGCCATCCGAAGAAGTGATCGTGGAGGCGCACGGGTACCTGGAAGCCGTGAACGCCATCAAGACGATGCAGGTACGCGGAGCGCCGGCCATTGGTGTCACCGCCGCCTATGCCGTTGCCATGGCCGCCAAAGAACTCAATATCCCGGACAGAGACACTTTCTTACAACGACTGGAAGAAGCCGGTGTCGCCATCAAAGCCGCTCGGCCAACCGCTGTGAACCTGATGTGGGCCGTTGACCGGATGATGGGATTCGCCAAGTCCGAGGCCGACACAAACAGCATCAAAGAACGGCTTTTGGCCGAGGCCATTTCGATCGAACAAGAAGACGAAGCGATCAACCGCCGTATGGGCAGTAACGGCAAAGACCTGATACCCGATGGCGGCTCGGTATTGACCCACTGCAATGCAGGCGCGCTGGCCACCGCTGCCTATGGCACCGCCGTGGGCGTGATCAGGGCCAGTTGGGAAGACGGCCGGCGTTTCAAGGTGTTTAACACTGAGACCAGGCCCTTCTTACAGGGAGCCAGGTTGACCGCCTGGGAATTCAAGAAACTTGGCATTCCTTCAACGCTCGTTGTGGATTCGGCAGCCGGAATGCTGATGCGCCGAGGCGAGATCGGCTGCGTGATTACCGGGGCCGACCGCATCGCCGCCAATGGCGATACCGCCAACAAGATCGGCACCTACACGCTGGCGGTGTTGGCCAAGGAGAACGGTATCCCATTCTATGTCGCCGCGCCCATCAGCACCGTAGACATGAACCTGACCAACGGTGACGAGATAGAGATCGAGGAACGCTCTTCCAACGAGGTAACCGAGTTCCACGGCATCCAAATCGCTCCGGAGGGAGTCGCAGCCCTGAACCCTGGATTCGATGTGACGCCCGCCAAATATGTGAACGCCATCATCACTGAGTCCGGAGTCGCTCGCCCCCCTTTCATCGAAAGCCTGGACCTGGCAGTAAAGTCGGTCAGTTAGACAGCGAATGAGCACGAAACAAAAAGCAACAATAGCGGTCATCGGCGGTAGTGGTCTCTATGAGATGGAAGGGATAACCGGCGCCGAACCCGTGGATGTTGACACGCCATTTGGGAAGCCCAGCGATTCGATCATCGTGGGAGACTTGGATGGAGTTACGGTCGCATTCCTGCCGCGTCACGGCCGGGGCCACCGTTTCAACCCGTCCCATATCCCGACCAGGGCTAACATATACGCGTTGAAGTCATTGGGCGTAGAGCGGATCATCTCCGTGAGCGCCGTTGGCAGTCTAAAGGAAGAATTCGCCCCCCTGGACCTGGTGATTCCCAGCCAGTTGATCGACCGCACCAGGTTGCGGGAAAACACATTCTTCGACACAGACGTGGTGGTGCACGTGGCGATGGCGGACCCCTTCTGCCACCACACCAGCCAGGTGATCCACACGGCGGCACGACATCTGGAGATCACTGTCCATTCCGGCGCGACCATGGTGGTCATGGAAGGCCCCGCCTTCTCCACCAGAGCTGAGTCTTTCATGTACCGTTCCTGGGGAGCTGACATAATCGGCATGACCGCGCTACCAGAAGCCAAATTGGCCAGAGAAGCTGAGATTTGTTACGCCACTATGGCCTGGATCACCGACTATGATTGTTGGCACCAGGGGGCTGAATCGGTCACGGTTGAAATGGTCATCGCCAATCTGCAGAAAAACGTGGCCACTTCCAAGGCGTTATTGAACGAGGTTATTCCCTCTCTGGGCGGCAAACGCGATTGCCCCTGTGAATCAGCTCTTCGAGACGCGATAATCACCCCAAAAGAGCAGATTCCGGACGACCTAAAACAAAAACTTGCCCCGGTAACGGGTAAATATTTAAGCTAGGGACCAGCGAGTCCAGGAGGATACATATGCCTAGACAAGACCCAGGCGAGCCATATTTCCGCGTAGATTCCGCAGAAGGCCAATCCATGTTGGCTGCAGATCCCAACGGGACAATCGTGATTGACGTTCGGCGGGATGACGAATGGGTCACCGGGCACGTTGCGGGTGCGATTCACATCCCGGTGGACGACCTGACTGACAACATGGACCGGATCCCCACCGACAAGAAAGTTCTATTTATCTGCGCCGCCGGTGTCCGAAGCGGATTGGCGTGCGAGATGGCCGCGGCGATGGGTTATGAAGCAGAAAACCTGTATAACATCGAGGACGGGACCCCCGCATGGATCGCGGGAGGACACCCAACGTCCTACGGCGATGACGCCTAACCAGAAATTGCAAGCGAAATAATCTAGTCAATTAAGTGCAGGTCCGAAGAACCAAAAAACCGGGGCCTGACGCAAGGAGAACTACTTGGCATCACAAAAGACCGAAGGGGACGTGAAAGACTTGTCCCTGGCGAAAGACGGAGTCAACAAGATCGAATGGGCCGGAAGAGAAATGCCCGTGATGAAAATCATCCAGGAGCGTTTCATAAAGGAAAAGCCCTTGGCTGGCGTGCGCCTTTCCGCGTGTCTGCACGTGACCAGCGAAACGGCCAACCTGGCCATCGCACTGCGTGACAGCGGCGCCGAGGTAGTCCTCTGCGCCAGCAACCCCCTCAGCACCCAGGACGATGTCGCCGCGGCACTGGTCCAGGAGTACGGTATCCCGACATATGCCATCAAGGGCGAGAACGACACGACCTACTATGAGCACCTGGAAGCGGCTTTGGCAACCAAGCCCCAGATGACCATGGACGACGGCGCCGACCTCCTGACGCTACTGCACACGAAGCACCCAGACCTGCTGACCGACATCATCGGCGGGACCGAGGAGACCACCACCGGCGTCATCCGCCTAACGGCGATGTCCGCTGATGGACAATTGAAGTACCCGGTAATCGCCGTCAATGACGCCGAAACCAAGCATTTCTTCGACAACCGTTACGGCACCGGCCAAAGCACTCTGGACGGCATCACCAGGGCCACCAACATCCTGTGGGCCGGACGGCGCACTGTAGTGTCCGGCTACGGCTGGTGCGGCCGGGGCGTCGCCTCCCGGGCCAAGGGAATGGGCGCCAACGTAATCGTCTGCGAAACCAATCCGGTCCGGGCTCTCGAAGCAGTGATGGACGGATTCCAGGTCATGCCCATGATTGAGGCCTCCAAGCAAGGCGAGGTGTTCATCACCGTCACTGGCGGCCTGCACGCGGTCGGAAGGGAGCACATCGAAGTCATGGCCAGCGGGGCGATCCTATCCAACAGCGGCCACTTCAACGACGAGATCGACATCGACGCTCTAAATGAGATGTCCACTTCCCACCGGGAACTGCGGCCCTTCGTCGAAGAGTACACGATGAAAGACGGCCGGCTGATCTATCTCCTGGCCGACGGCCGGTTGGTCAACCTTTCCGCCGCCGAAGGCCATCCCTCGGCAGTGATGGACATGAGCTTCGCGAACCAGGCTTTGTCCGCCGAATATCTCTACCAGAACAAGGGCAAACTTGAAGTTGGCGTGCACGTTGTGCCACCCGTGATGGACGCGGAGATTGGCCGGCTCAAGCTCCAGTCCATGGGCATCGACATAGACACGTTATCCCCTGCCCAACAGAAGTACCAGGACAGTTGGCAAGAAGGGACCTAACCCAACATAAAACGTATTTGAACTATTCGACGCGAGGGCAACACCAAGCCCCAATCGACGACAGGAGATATAAACATGCCAATGCTTTTCCACGAATCCCCGAAATACCTGCTGACCTCGGAGTCGGTGACCGAAGGTCACCCCGATAAGCTCTGTGACCAAATCTCCGACGGAGTCCTGGACGCAGTTCTTAGGGACGACCCCATGGGCCGCGTGGCCTGTGAGACCGCCGTGACCAACGGACTGGTCGTCGTCATGGGCGAGATCACCACATCTTCCTCCGTTGACGTGCCAAAGATCGTCCGCGACACCCTGGCCAAAGCTGGCTACACCAGCGCCGATTATGGAATCGATGCCAAGAGCTGCGGCGTCATCGTCTCCATCCAGGAGCAGTCCGGAGACATCAGCAAAGGCGTCACCACCGCTCTGGAACAGCGCGGAGGCGCGGCTGAGGAGGCCATGTTGGCCACCGGCGCCGGCGACCAGGGAATGATGGTCGGATTCGCCTGTAACGAGACGCCGGAACTGATGCCTCTGACGGTTAGCCTCTCCCAGAAACTGGTTGAGCAATTGGCCTTGGTGCGGAAAGAGGGCACGATTCCTTATCTCCGGCCCGACGGCAAGTCCCAAGTCACCGTTGAGTACCGCCACGGCGTCGCCGCCCGGGTCGATACCGTTGTCATCAGCACCCAGCATGACCCGGACGCCACCAATGAACAGATTGAGAAAGACATCACCGAGCATGTGATCAAACAGATCGTGCCCGCAGACCT
>VFHF01000137.1 GCA_009392095.1 SAR202 cluster bacterium | reverse complement strand
TTGGGTGGATCCTATGCTGCGTAACGAGGCAGAACTGACGGTCGGACCGAATCTGGAGCGCAGCCCAAGTTATTGGGCCATCTCCATTCGCCGGTTGCTTCGGAAAAAGTTAGGTGTGGCATGCCTGACAATTATCTTGCTGATGTACGGTTCCGGGATACTTGCCCCATTAGTGACACCCTATGGTTTCAATGACCAAGACCTTTCAATAACCAAACAGAGCCCCAGCATCAGTCATCCCTTCGGTACAGACCGGCTGGGCAGAGATATCTTCACCCGAATCGTTTATGGGCTGCGGACCACCGTAATCATCACCGTAGTGACCTTGGTCACCGGCAGCCTGTTGATCGGTATTTCCCTGGGGTTGCTCGCAGGCTATTTCGGAAGATTTATAGACACCTTGATCATGCGGGTGGGGGAGGTGAGTTCAGCCTTCCCGGAAATTTTCCTTGTGTTGATAATAATATCCACGGTCAAAACTCCGGTGACCGTTTGGGTGCGGAAGATAGAAGACATCGTAGGCTTTGATATCGTAAGTCTGGGGGTAGTTGACTATCTTGTTCTGTCTTTAGCGCTGGCCATCTTTTCCTGGTTCGGAATGGCCAGGCTGGTGCGAGGTCAGGTCCTACAGGTCAGAGAGAACCAATACGTTGAATCAGCGAGAGCCATCGGCGTGCCAACTTCAAGGATTTTGATGCGGCACGTGCTACCCAACGTGATGGGCCCCGTGATTGTTATGGTCTCGGCGGGACTGGCCGGAGTGGCCGGCTCTGAAGTGCTACTGAGTTTCCTGGGAATCGGGATTCAGCCACCAACCCCCAGCCTGGGCCTGATGATCTTTGAGAACGGCAGCATCTCGGTACTACGGTCCAACCCCCATTTATTGCTATTCCCGGTGCTAACCCTGTCGATGCTGCTCTTCACCTTCAACCTGCTGGGTGACGCAGTCAACGACGCCTTCAATCCCCGCGCCCGCTAGCCTACGACTTGGCTATGGCTTCGGACGCAGCTCTCCCCCAGTGAAATGTTGCTATTTACTTGAGAGCCGTTTAGCTAAAAGGCCAGCGGCGGCGAAGACGGGGGAGTGCCACTAAACCAAAGGGTGCGCCAAGCAGCAGCAACATCCCTAACCCAGTTGGAGCGTTCCCTGACGCCGGGACATTGCAACCCGGAGAATTTGATCCACCCTCAGAATCTTTTTCGTCATCTTCGGTTGCTCCAGCTGGATCGGCTTTGGGAGTGGATTCAGCCGTGTCGGTCGACTCTGAGGCAGCCCCGGTATCGGCTGGCGACTCGTCCGTTTCCGAGTTTTCCGCCGGGAAGGCCTCGGTTTCAGATGTTTCCGACGCCTCTTCCAACTCGGATTCAAGTTCGTCAGGAGACGGCAGCGGCTCCAGCCCCAATGCCTCCCTCCATGCTGTATCGAGTCCAAATTGGTCCATCGCGTAAACTTCTAGCAACGCAAGGTCGATGTCCAATGTGCGCTGGAGGACCGGGAAAAGAGCAGCCATACGGGCTTCCCCGTAGGTATCGATCATGTACTGGACTACGGACCGCCCCTGGCCGTAGGCGATGATGATGTCTTCAGGAGTGCCGCCGAAGGAACTGAGGTACCAAAGGGGCTTGATGCGACGGGTGAATATCCCGTAGCGCAGAGCGGCATCGTAATCGTCGGTAGGGTCGATGTTTCCATACTCAGCGAGGCCCTCATTGAGCCAGGAAGGCACCTGGCCGATTGCTGAGCCGGCGGCTTCACCCACCAAGAGGTGGGTGAACTCATGGGAGACGGTGCCGGTGACCGTCGGGTCGAAACCATGGACCAACAACACCCGTTCGTTGCTGAATGCCATGCCCTGGGTCTGCAATCCTTCGCTAACTGTTTGGGAGCGGAAAGGCAGGGCCGAAGACATATGCCGGTAGTTGTTGTAGGAAACGATGCGCAACGGTTCGGTGGGCGCGATACCGAGAACGGGAAGCATCCGCTCCAGGTTCTCTTTGGCTGCTGCAAGGACGACGTTGGCACGGTCTTCAACGTATTCGCCGTAGTAGTAGACCGTGATCAGGTCCTCAACAACCGTGAGCCATTCAAAGCGGTTGTCTTCGTAGACGAATTCCTTTGAGTCAGTTCGCAACACTGCTCCGGCCTTGTCCCGCACTTCGAACGAGTACTCGATCTTGGTTCCTGGCGGAAAGTAGTCACCACCGCGGCCACTGGGGAGCACCGATTCGCCAACGACGCTGTCTCCAGGTTCAAAGTCCACTGAGCGATAGGAGCTGCGGCCTTGTTGGTCCACCTTGCTGAAGAATACGCGGATGTCGTCGATTCCGTCAGTGCTATTGGCGATCACGGAAAACTTTATCCCGTCGGGGAATTGGCTCTCGGCTTTGGCCTCTACCACCTTGATATTTCCTTCATCGGCACGGGTAACCATTGTGGCTGAAAAAGCCGATCCGGCGAGAAGGAACAAAGTCGTTACGAATACGAATACGCGCAAATCTTCCTCTTTAATCAAGTTTACGTTAGTGCTACGCCAATGTCGATAAACCGGACTTCCGGGCAAACTAGACAACTCGGCGAATTTTATCTTGACGCTGATTTTCATTACGCCTAGAATTAATTGTGCAGCCCAGCAGACACGTAATCCCCGTAGAAACACCAGCTATGAAATCCCTTCAGACGATCAGAGTTTCATGGCGTTTTTGTTAAATCTTCAACCTTGACGTGGTGCAGATAGATGGCAATCACTGTCGGTAGGGTCATCGACCTTAATTTTGAGCCCTTTTACATCGATATGGTACGCCGTGGGATCGTCCTCCAAGATGTGAGTCTTAAAGACATTCCTCAAGCTTTGCGGGACGGCGAGATCAACGCCGGCCCGGTAAGTTTGGTGGACAGTTTCGCTTTGGAAGATATCTGTGTCCCTGTTGCCGGTTTTTGCCTCTCAGCATCCAATAAGGCAGGCAGCAACCTGTTGTATTCTAAGAAGCCCATGGAAGAGCTCTCCGGGGCCTCCATCGCCACGGCTACCGCCGACTCGACCACCCGAAAGTTGTTCCAGGTTTTACTGGCCGAGAAATTCAATGGGAATGCGGACGATTTCGTTGCCATGCCGGATGAACATGACGCCTTTGTGGTCTCTGGAGACGACGCCCTGCGGCGCCGCCGGGGAGCCAGAGGCTACGAGCACCGCTACGACTTAGGAGAGGTTTGGCACGAGATGACCAGCCTGCCCTTCGTTTTCGCCCGGTGGATGGCCCGCAAAGGGATGAGCGAAGAAGACACGCTGTTGGTCGAAGACACTCTCTACGTCGGGCTGGAAGACGGGGTGGACAGTCTGTTTCACTTGGCCGACCCCAAAGACCATCTCTTGATGATGGCCCGGGATATCGTCGACTACATCATTGGCTACCGGTATTTCGTCGGCCTCTCTGAGCGCAAATCCATCGATTTATTCAAAGAATACCTAGCCAAACTGCCCGCGTAGCCCGGATATCAGATAGACCAGCGACTAATTCCAGAGGTGCGCCTGTAGTGAAGATCACCGAAGGCTGCTTCGAAGCCACAGGCCACACGTCCATAATCTGCGACTTTTCTCCACCCCGGTCCGGAGACTCGGCCGTCGTAACGCAGGCACAGATCGACGCTGATTTCATTTTAGTGGCTTACAATCCTGGTCGTGCTGTTAGGACCAATTCCGCCATGTTGGCCGCCGCGATCCAGCAGTCTGGAAAAGACGCGGTATTCACTCTGGCCACCAGGGACATGAACAAGTTGGCGGTGCAGTCCCTGTTATTGGGAGCCCAACTGTTGGGTCTGCAGAATGTGGTGGTGGTGCAAGGCGACCTGTTCGGCGAGCAGGACCAGGCAAGAGTGGCCACCGTTAATGACTACCATTCCACCGGCCTGATCTCGGCCATCGTCCAGATGAACCAGGGCCAGGATTTCAAAGAAGCGAAATTGCGGACACCCACGGATTTCTGCATCGGCGGGGCC
>VFHF01000136.1 GCA_009392095.1 SAR202 cluster bacterium | reverse complement strand
AGCTGCTAGGGCGGAACACGGAATAGATCAGGGCCTTAGTTGACCACCACGTTGACCAACCGGCCAGGAACGTAGACCGTCTTGGCCACCGACTTGCCTTCCACGTGGCTCTGCACACGTGGGCTGGCCAAGGCCAACGCTTGGGCCTCAGCTTCGTTGATACCCACGGCTACTTCGATCTTGTCCCGCACCTTGCCGTTGACCTGCACGATCAACGTGATCACGTCTTCAGCCGCCAGGTCATCGTCCCAAGTGGGGAAGTCCTGTTGGTGGATGCTATATGGATGGCCGTTCATCTCCCAGAGTTCCTCGGTCATGTGCGGGGCCATTGGGGCCAGCAGAAGCAGCAATGTTCGGGTGCATGACCGCCACGTTTTGGCGTCGATGCTGGCATCCGCCCACACACGGTTCAGGTGATTGGTCAGCTCCATCAGAGAGGCTATGGCCGTGTTGAACTTGAATTTGTCCAGGTCGTTGTGGCACTTGCGAATCGTCTGATTCAGCAGGCGTAAGGTGTCCCGTACAATATCCGCATTCACCGATGCCGTGCCCAGTTTATTTGCATCGCGGACAGCGATGTCCCAGACGCGGTTCAGCCAACGAGCGGTACCGTTGATACCCACATCACTCCAGGGACCACCCTGGTCCCACGGACCTATGAACATCAGGAAACAACGCACCGCATCAGCCCCGAGCGTGCCAACGAAGTCGTCGGGATTGACCACGTTGCCCCGGCTCTTGCTCATCTTCTCGTGGTCTCCACCCAGTATGACGCCCTGGTTGAAAAGCCTCAAGAACGGCTCGTCATATTCCACCAGGCCCATGTCGAACATGCCCTTGGTGAAGAACCGGGAGTAAAGCAGGTGCATGACTGCATGCTCGGCCCCGCCGGTGTACTGGTCGACCGTCATCCAACGTTTAAGCAGTTGTGGATCGGCCGGGTCGTCGTCGTTGTGGGGGTCCAGGTAGCGCATCATGTACCAAGAGGAATCCATGAACGTATCCATGGTGTCGGTCTCCCGGCGGGCATCCGCGCCGCACTTGGGACACCTGGTATTCAGAAATTCAGCATTGGCCGCCAGCGGCGACTCACCGGTGGGAGTGAAGTCGGCATCCTGGGGTAGAAGTACGGGCAAGTCAGCGTAAGGAACGGGCACCACACCACAGGTGTCGCAGTAGACCATGGGGATGGGTGTACCCCAATACCGTTGTCGTGAGATCAGCCAGTCACGCATGCGGTAAGAGACGGTCCTGCTTCCCCAACCTTTCTTCTCTAGGTCAACTGCGATTGCCGTCTTTCCTTCTTCGTTGGTCATGCCGTCGTAGGCTCCAGAATTGGTCATGAAACCGTCGCCCAGATAGGCGTCGGGTAGGTCTTTGCCGTCCCATTCGATGGGAGCGATGACCGTGCGGATGGGCAGCTTGTATTTCCTGGCAAAGATGTAGTCGCGGGAGTCATGGGCCGGAACGCCCATCACAGCGCCTGTGCCGTAAGTCATGAGCACGTAGTCGCCGATGTAGACCGGCACCCGTTCGCCGTTCAGACGGTTGACCGCATAGCTGCCGATGAATACTCCAGTCTTCTCTTTTTCGACCGAGAGCCGGTCGATCTCAGAGGTCCGGCGGGCCTCAGTGATGTATTCATCCACGGCTTGCCGGTTCTGGTCTGTGGTCAACCCGGGCACCAATGGATGCTCGGGAGCCAAGACGATGAAAGTCACACCGAATATGGTGTCGATGCGCGTAGTGAAAGTGCTTATCTCTTTCTCATCCAAACCGGCTTCGGAGATATCGAAAGAAATCTGAACACCTTCGCTGCGGCCGATCCAGTTCTCTTGCATGGTCAGAATTTTGTCTGGCCATTCTTCTAGTCCTCCAAAATCGAGGAGCCGGTCGGCGTACTCGGTGATCTTGAAAAACCATTGTTCAAGGTCTCGGCGGGTGATCTCTGTGCCGCAACGCTCACAGGCGCCGTTTATGACCTGCTCATTGGCTAGGACCGTCTGGCAGGACGGGCACCATACGACGGGCGCTTGAGCCCGGTAAGCCAGGCCTTTTTCGAAGAATTTCAGGAAGAACCACTGGTTCCAGCGGTAGTACTCCGGCTGGCAGGTGATTACCTCTCGGTCCCAGTCGTAGATCGCGCCCAGTGAACGAAGTTGGCGGCGCATGTTCTCGATGTTGCTGATGGTCCATTCATAAGGATGGATGCCACGGCTGATGGCGGCGTTCTCAGCAGGCAGGCCAAAAGCGTCGAAGCCGATGGGATGAAGCACGTTGTAGCCCTGCATCCGCCGGAAACGGGCGTGGCTGTCGGCCGGGGCCATGGCGTACCAGTGGCCTATGTGAAGATCGCCCGAGGGGTACGGGTACATGGTCATTTCGTACCACTTGGGACGGGGATCGTCGTCGAATACTTTATGCAGGCCGTCTTTTTCCCAACGCGCCTGCCATTTGTAGTCAATCGCAGCGGGGTCGAAAGGAAGTTCGACCTGTCGGGGGCTGCTGGTCATGTAGAGTCACCTCAAGGCCAGGCGTCGGCGGATTCCATCTTTGCGCCGACGTTTCTCGTGCCAATCATATTAGCATACAAGCTGTTCTAGTCACGAAAACAAATCAAACCGAAATACGGTTTTCAGCGGAATGGACCCACTTGGTTCATTGACACAAGAATTGGCGAATCCTAAAATTCTAACTGCTCCATAAATTCTTCTAGAAATCGCAGCTCAGGATGCGGCCCTGACCGTAAAATTTTTGGTCAATGGCCTTTCCTCTCACGTCTTCCTGCCCGTCTTTCACACGCCCTTTAATCAAATTCCCATTTTAGTCAGATGCCAATCGTCTTTTCAGATTGCCGATTCCCATTCTCCACCTCGATAGGTGACGGCGTACGGTTGGTAACCCTGCCGATAGGTCCTCAACATGGCATTTAGACCTCGACGGAGGCCGATCGACAACATAATCCGGCTCCGAAGACGGCGCGAGCTTTCTCCCACTGTCGCCGAGGTAGAGCCGCCCAAGCAGAACAATCCTCTGTTTGGGACCACCACCATACTCCTCTTGGGGTTTGCCTTTTTGATCGCGGCTGGCGGAGGGTTGCTAACTCTGCCTATAGCCCAGAACGGCACTGGGTTCACCGCATTTGAGACCGCATTTTTCACCTCTGTCTCAGCAGTGACAGTAACCGGTCACACGGTGGTGGACACTAGTATCTATTGGTCCACATTCGGCCAGGCAGTCATATTTATGTTGATGATGGTCGGTGGCTTGGGATTCATGGTCATCAGCACGTTCATCCTGTTGTTGATCGGCCAGCGTTCAACCTTGCAAGAGCGGCTTCTGACCCGCGATCTGATGCGCGACACCGTAGGTGTTGACCAGATGCGCGGATTGCGCCATCTCGGCCGTGCGGTGATCGGGGTTGTACTCTTGCTGTACGCGATCGGGGCCATGATAATCTTTCTGCAGATTAATGAAATCGACGGCGTGGGCAACCTGCGGTCAGTGTGGCATTCGATATTCCTTTCGGTCTCATCGTTCAATAACGCCGGCTTCAACATCATTCCGGAGGTGCCCGGTGGCAGCAGCTTAACCCGCTTCTTCTCAGACCCTGGATTATTGATCACAATGACTGTTTTGATGATCCTGGGAGGTCTGGGTTGGGTATTGGTGGTTGATGTATTCCGCAAGCGACGAATCTCCCGGTTCGCGTTGGAGACCAAACTGGTGCTTGTGACCAGCATCGTCCTTTGGGTGCTAGGAGCGTTCGTCCTGTACCTAGCGGAGTTCAATAACTCGGCGACGATGGGCAATTTCAGTTGGTTCGACAAGATCTTCGGCGCCATCTTCAGCTCGGTTAGCGGACGCACGGCCGGGTTCTCGATAATGGACTTCGGGGAGGTAAAGGACGTCACGAAATCGACGTTCTCCGGGCTGATGTTCATCGGAGGCGCAGCCGGTTCGGTGGCAGGCGGCATCAAGGTGGCTACATTCGCGGTGTTGATGGCCGCCGTGATCTCCTCTTTAAAAGGCCGCCCCCATGCCGAGGCCTTTGGCCGGGAGATCCATCAATCTCAGTTGCACCGCGCACTCACCGTGGCGGTACTAGGGTTCGCATTAATCCTGGTCTCAGCGACAGTGTTGACCACTCTTGAGCCGGATATCCCATTCCAGGACATCATTTTCGATATTGTATCCGCATTCGGTACCACAGGAGCATCGACCGGGATAATCGCGGACACAGGACTCGCCGCGAAAATTCTTTTCATGGCGCTTATGTACGTAGGCCGATTGGGCCCGGTGGCCTTGGCCCTGGCATTGGCAACGGAAGACGATACCGAGGTGTACCGCTTTGCACAAGAAAGCGTTAAAATAGGTTGACCCATTTAAAAGGAATTTGATGCCGTGAAAAAACAAGTTTGCGTTATCGGATTGGGGCGCTTCGGCTCTACGCTGGCCCAAGAACTGTTCCAGAGCGGTCATGACGTCCTGGCCATTGACGTTGACGAGGCTAAAGTCCAAAACCAACTGGACCGGTCCACCTACGCGGTGCGTGCCGACGCCACAAATGAATCGATACTGAAAGAGTTGGACGTGGCCGAGTACGACGTCTGCGTCGTGTCTCTGGGCAGCGAAAACATCCAGTCCAGCATCCTGGTCTCCGTGCTCCTCAAAAGCATGGGCGTGCCGTTCATCATCGCCCGCGCCGCCAATGAGCTTCACGGCTCCACCCTGGAACGGATCGGCGTCGACCGCGTGGTCTATCCCGAAGCCGAGAGCGCCAGGCGCACCGCCCACGTGGGATTTGAGACCGGGGTCATCGATTACATGCCCATCGTCACCGACTTCGGCATCAGTAAACTGCGGCCTCCTGAAGAGATGCTGGGACACACTCTGGAAGAAGCGGGCCTGGCAGGCTCAGCCGACCGCCACGGCATATCAGTTCTGGCCATACGCAGGGGCCGGACTTCATTCCTCCATCCAGCTAAAGATGAAGAGATCAAAGCCGGGGACGTTCTGATCGTGGCCGCTACCAATGAGCATCTGGGCAAGATATCGGAGATAGCCCGCCACCTCGAACAGGCTACATCTGAGCCTCTCAGCCACCGAAACGGGGCCTGATTTCAGTCGAACCCCACGATGATTTGCCTTGCCAAGTTTTCTGTCTAATTCGATTGATACTAGCGCGTTTTCGGCTTGACCCAAATGCTCCACTTGTCCAAACAGTTTCAAAGCTGTAACTCGTCTGGGAGAACCGCTTCAAGGACCCGTTCCAGACCACACCTCGCGGCCGGAAGCAGAGTATAAAAGTGCCTGATTCCAACGCCGCCCTAGATTCACAAAAATCTTATTGTATTGAGTGGACACTGCTCGTATAATCGGCCATTGATTATTAGCCACGGTATTGGAAAATCGACTGTGGTTGAGCCTACGCGACCAATTCTGGACGGTGCTCGATTATGCGATTAGACGCAAAACGGCTCTTGGTTCCGGTGAACGGCAAGCCCTATAGTGAGCGTACTTTTAGGTTGGCGTGCCAGATGGCGCGAGAATCCAAAACTGAACTGCACGCGGTCTACATCATCGAAGTCCCACTGGAATTATCGCTGGAAGCTGAGAGGCCTGAGGACATCAACAAGGGCGAAGAGATCCTGGCCCGGATCGAAGCGATAGCCTCCGAAGAGAAATACAAAGGCCTCCAAGCCCGGTTTTTACGGGCCAGACAAGCTGGCCCAGCGTTGGTGGTGGAATCGGAAGACCGTTTCATGGACCTGCTGATCGTAGGGATTCCATACGATCGCCGGTTTGGGTCTTGCAACCTGGGCACCACGGCCTCCTACATATTCAACAACGCCTCGTGCCAGGTGATGTTCTGGCGGGAACAGGCCCCGTCTCCTATCTTCCCAAGGGACTAGAACCATGAGGGTCCTGATATTCGGGTGTAACCGTCTAAGCAGCAGCCTTGTGGCTGGCCTCGCCGCAGAAGGCAACCAAATCACCGTGTTGAGTGGCGAACGAGACTGCCTCGAAATCGTCGCCTCGCATCCGGGTGTCCGCGTTGTCCTAACCGCGGAACCCATGATGCAAGACTATCTCCAAGAAGGCGGCATCGATCACGCCGACGTCTTTCTGGCGATGTCCTCAGACGACCATCAAAACCTCCTGGTTGCCCAAATCGCCAAGCAGATCTTCAATGTCCCAAAGGTGGTCTGCCATCTTGCGAGCCCTCAATTGCAGGTCATGTATGCAGCCTTGGGCCTAGACGTGGTAGGCTACTCATTGGGCCTGTTGCAAGACGTCCGACGGGCCATCGAACAATAGCTCAAGGGGCCAGATGTACGTCGTTATCGTTGGCTGCAGCGAATCCGGATATCACCTGTCCAAGGCGTTGATCGCCGGAGGGCATGAAGTGGTAGTCGTCGATAAGAACCCCGAGCGCTTTCAGCTTCTGACCGAGGAATTGGGTAGCGTAGCTCTCCTGGGCGACGGCACTGACGAGGCGACCCTGAAACGGGCCGGAATCGCCCGGGCTGACGTAGTGGTGAGCTTAACCGGGAACGACGCCACCAACCTTGTCATCTCCCAGATGACCAAGCATATTTTCCAAGTGCCACGAACCATGGCCTTGATCAAAGACCCAAAGAACGAACCCATCTTCCATCAGATCGGCGTTGACGTAGTCGTAAACTCCACTCACCTGGTGTTAGCGAGCCTGGAAGAAGGCGTGCCGGGAAGACCGTTGGTGCATCTTATGAACCTGCGTGTTCCAGGCATGGAACTGGTCAGCGTATCGATACCGGAGGACTCCAACATCATCGGCAAAAGGCTGAGCGAGATCGAGCTCCCACCCAACAGCTTCATCTCCTTGATGATCAAGAAGGACGGCGCAACATTGCCCACTGGACGATCTGTGGTGGAGCCGAATGATGAGTTGGTGGCCGTCACTCCCGAAGGCGACGAGCAGATCCTCTATGACATCCTAACCGGGGTTTAAGCATGGCCTTCACTTTAGGATTTTTGGGTCCTTCGGGCACTTATACGGAAGAAGCCTGTATCCTCTACGATCCTACGGCTGAGTTACGCCCGTACTCAACCATTACCGCCGTTGGCGAGGCAGTTGCGAGCGGGGATTTAGTAGAGGGTGTGGTGCCCATTGAAAACAGCCTGGAAGGCTCAGTAACCTTCACTCTGGACCTATTGATCAGCCAGCCGAACCTTTTCATCAAGGGCGAAGTCGTGGTGCCGATCGTACATTACCTGATGGCCAAACCAGGCACGGTGGCCTCTGAGGTCAAAGTCATCTACTCCCACCCTCAAGCCCTAGCCCAATGCCGGCAATATCTGGAGAAGACCTATCCCCAAGCCGAGCAGATGGCTTCGTTGAGCACGGTTTTGGCGGTATCAGACTCGTTCGCTAGCCCTGTGCCGGCTGCTGCGATAGCGCCAAGACGGGCATCTGAGCTGAACGAGGTAGACGTCCTCGATATCGGTATCCAGGATGTGGCGTCCAATGTGACCAGGTTCGCGGTATTATCCCTCGCGGACCACGCCCCTACGGGGCATGATAAGACCTCAATGGCCTTCACGTTTGAGGTGGATACGCCTGGGTCGCTCTACAGGGCCTTAAGAGAATTTGGGATCAGAGACATTAATCTTTACAAGATTGAATCGCGGCCAACCAAACAATACTTGGGCCAGTACATCTTTCTTATGGATTGCGCCGGGCACCGGGAAGAGTCACCGATGAAAGACGCGTTGGCGGCGCTTTCTCAACCCACAAGCATGCTGCGGGTGTTGGGCTCTTACCCTAGGTGGTACCCCGAGTCTTAGGACAAACTCTGGCGGTTGGCAAAAAATCCCGGGCCCAAAAAAGCGTCGGCCCTCCCCCAGCGGCATTGCTAAGAAACCCAAACACCACACACTACACTTCTTAGCTGGTCAACCGATTGGGGAAGGGCCGACCGGGACAGGCCCTGTACTGTCAGTCCACCCGGTTAACGCCCTCCACGGCGGCCCTGACACTTTAGGCATGAGGCCTGCGTACCCGTCTTATTTAACGGCTTCTACTTGCTAAGCAGAGCCTCCAGATTCTTCTGAATTTTAACTTATCTGCACATCTTTCTAAATAAGTTTTAAGAAGATTTTTATATTTTAACCAAACGACACCCTTATGTCAAACGGAGGCCAATCGCCGCTGAAATTCGCACACTAGATACCTTGACAAGGGCTTCTTCTAGCCAAATCCCTACTTTATGTCAGTTCCAGCGGGCCTCATAGATGGCCGTTCCTTGGTTCTCAAAAACCTTCCGGCCCATGGATTCAAATTTACCCAGGCCATCACCCGGATAAGTGATCCGTTCCAGGTCGCCGACCACTACATACTTCACCCCGTATTGGCGCAGCAGGCTCAGTGCCCGGTCTTCGTCGGTGGTCTCGTACATCTCTCTAACGTCTTCCACACGGTCCAAGATAGCAACGGAGTAGTCGGTCCGCTGCTGAATCTGATGCCAAGGCCAGCCGATGACCGTCGGGAGGCCGGTGTAGTTGGCAAATCGGGCGCCCCATCGGTATTGGCTAAGATGTGCCTCCAGAATCACCGGAGAGCCCACTACGTTGTCCTGAACCCACGTGATGGCTTCTTTGTCCCATTTTAGCTCCAAAGGCTGTTCTTGCTCGTAGTGTAAAGCTTCGGCCATATATGCCGTACCGTCCAGGGTCGATGGTCCGTCGGTGAACCGGTCGGATATTCGGGCACGACTGCCCAACGCTGTATAGATTAAGCTTGAGCCAATCAGGACCGCCAAAACAACCATCCACACGCCTGACCGCAGACCTAGATTCGGTCGCAGGAAGCCGGACGCCCCCAAATGCCACAGCATATACGCCGAGACGATGCTGAGCAGTACCCATATCTCCAAGTAATACTTGAAGAAAGTGTTCATCCGGCCGATATCGCCCTCGACACGCACCAGGTCCACTCCGATGCCAATGAACAGCGCCAAACCCAACAAGGCTAGAGGCACGATTTCGAATGGTCGCTCCTCGTTCTGGGAGGCAAATATCTTCCAGACAACCATCCCGGCCAAAATCAAAAAGACTACCAGCAAGGTGATGTTCCAGAACCCGGCGGCACCGATGAACACCGCAGTCACGACGCCGGCAGCCACGCCGACTCTGAGCCAGTCGAACCGAGTAATTATGGTCTCGGGATTAAGGCCTCTAACGCTGCGGACAAGTTCGTTGAGCGTATCGCGGGCCTGATAGAGCAGGAAGGACGCTATGACGAATAGGAAGAGTCCGTGGATGCCCAGAAACCGGTCCACCGGCGTTCTCCACTTGGAGATATCCAGGCCGCTGTTGAAGGTCTCATAGGTCAGGTGGAAGGGTAGAAACGCCAGGATGCTCACCGCAACAACTCCCAGAATCAGCACTCCCAGTAGGGCCAATTTATCCGTTCGGGAACCTTCGGTGAAATAGACCGCCAATCCCAACAAACCGACCGTGAGAATTAGATAGGACGGGAAATCCCAGCTATTGACCACCCATAGCGACCCCAAGCCCAGGGCCAGGGCCACGGCTGAAACGATGGTCCACACCCATCCGCCGTCCTTCAGTCCTACGACCATGTTCAGACCCAGGCCGATGACCAGCAGTGTGAATGGGATCACCATCATGTGTGCGTGGAGATCGGCGAACAAGAATGTGAAGAACGGGAACTCGGTGATATGGAAGGACACGTCCGAGATCTCCGCCAATTTCCCCGGCACCCAAAATGCTATTGGGTTAGGATCTATGTTCTCCAGGTTGGGCAACATCCGGCTGCTGCGCCAAAAATCAAATGCCGGGAAAGGAGTTCCGTCGGCCACTCTATGCCAGGAGTTCTGTACCATCTGGACCATGCCGTCCAGGTTGCCGAAGACGGCAGTGAAAAGCCCTGCTATTACCCCAGCGCCCACCGGACTCAGCGTTAATTTGCGCCATTGAGTGCGGTCGTCGTCGTCCGCCAACATCGGCAACGCTCCGTAGCCTGGCACCCTGACTACGTGACCGGCGCGCCGGCGCTG
Organism: SAR202 cluster bacterium; assembly: GCA_009392095.1. Taxonomy (GTDB): domain Bacteria; phylum Chloroflexota; class Dehalococcoidia; order Lucifugimonadales; family UBA3495; genus UBA9611. The sequence goes on along the minus strand of VFHF01000136.1, from coordinate 5,436 downwards.
CCGAACCCCTTCAGTCAGGTTGTAGACCAGCGTGTACGCCCCGGTAACGGTCAGGGCGAAAAACATGGGGACTGCAAGGTTGAAGGCGGTCGTCGGCAGGATGCCGGTAACACGGATTATGCTGGAGACCACGAAATATCCCCAGTAGTAGTAATTCAGGAAGCCGCCGGCGAACCAGGGGTCGAAGGGCGGCAGTGTGGTGGAGCGGACCACCGCGGTCAGGTAGGCCAGCTCCATGGGCTTCTCGCCGCCGCGGAAGGGGTGCCACAGGTCTGGGTTCGCATGGCGCAGTAGGACAAACCCGAGGAACGCCACCAAGAAAAGGGATTCGCCAAAGAGCAACAACCGCCAATGCTCTTTTAGGAACCTTGTTATCTCCCGCCAGCGGAGCGCCAGAGTAGCCGCCGACATCATGGCCATCACCGCCATGCCGGTGTAGACCGCCGTTCTGGAGAAATCCATCAGCCCCAACGACACGGTGATCCAGGCAATATAGCTTACGCCAAGCAGCCCAACGACTCGGGCCAGTATGATCCCACGGTCCGGAAGAGGCCGGAAGATAAACATCGTTAATGGCAGGGCCGCCAGGTAAATAATCTCCACCACCAACAGCCAGGCGAGGACCGGCAGGTCGTTGGTCCAACCGTCCCGGTTCACGATGTCGAAAAACGTCCCGCCTTCCTGTTGCGCTGTCAGGTCTCCGTCGGACAGCATCAGACCTACCTGACGGTCATTGACCGCTCGGGGACTGGTTTTCAGCCGGATGCCGATTATCGATTCCGACAGGTGGGCCGTGTTCTTGAACAACAGCACCCGGGGATGGTCGTAGCCCACGACATTGTCGTCGGCATAGCCCAGGTTGAAGCTGATGACAAAGCTATCTTCCGGGGCCAATGGCTCGGGTTGTTCCAGCCCGGCCCGGCCGATAGCGTCGTCCCGGAAAGACACGCCCAAAAACTCCGGATAATTGGTGAATTCCTGGTCCAACTCGTACCCCAAACTGCCGTTGAACAGTCCCTGATAATACGCGTTGCTTAAAGGGAAGCGGTCGTGGTCACGGGCGGCGCTGGCATAGGGCCGGCTGCTGTAAAAAACAACGTATTCCGACGACGCAAGTTTCTCGGCGAGTGTGCTCATCTTCTCCAGGGTATCCGCGTCGTAAACCGGGAACTGCCAAACGTCATACGGGTACAGGTTGGGGACGTATTCGTCCCAATGGTTGTCACTGACGATGGCTGTGCCTCGGGGTATGTTTTCGTTGATCCACTCTGATGCTGTAACCGCCGGATGGTCTTCCGCATAGACCTTCTGAAATGCCAGGGCGTAAAAGGCGGTGGCCCCCATCACAACCACTATCACACCAACCGCGATGCCTGGCAGAAACCGGGCTGAGCCAACCTGCCGACTGATAATGTCGGCTGTTGACGGCTGGTAGGCGGTCACCATCCAGAGCAGCATTCGGGAACCCATGATGATCAAGATGGGCATCAGCGGGAACACATAGCGTAGGAAGTGGACCTCAAAGCTCTCTAAAAAGAGGAACCCAGGCACCACCCAGGCAAGCACAAACAGGTCTGACCGCCGGGCCGTCTTACTGAGGGCCGCCACCCCTGCAGTAAAGGGAATAGAGCCCCAGGCGACGATCCCCAAGGGGATTCCCAACCCCCAGACCGATGACTGTTGAATCTGATAGATAAAAGCCGGCGTGTCTATGTACTGGATGGTGAAGGGCCAAAGACCAGCGTTACTGGCCATTCGGGTCTGCGCTCCCAGATCCCCTATAAACGCGCCCACGTCCAAAACAGCATAGGGCGCCGAGATGAAAAACACCCCAGCCGCAACCGCCCCCGCCAGGGCCGCGTGGCCAAAGATACGTTGCACTAACTCAGGTGTTATCTGTGACCATTCACCGTCCACCTCGTCCAAGACCCGGTACCAATAGACCAGGAACATCGGAGCCAAGATCGGCAGGATACTCACTTTGGGCGCGATGGCCAAGCCAAGCATCAGACCTAATATTGCTGAGTCCCGCAATTGTTTGCGTTCTACCATCCGCCACATGGCCCAGAAGCTGGCCAGGGTGAAGAGCACGGAGAACGTCTCGGGCCTGAAGAAATGGCTATTCTGGATGTGAATCACCGAGAGCGCGGTAAAGCCCGCCGCCAGTAGTCCTACGCCGTTGCCATAGAGCTTCCGGCCGAGAACGAAGACCATGGCCACTGTCCCCACATCCGCCAGCGCCGACAGCGGCCGGCCGATGTAGCGCATGTCCAGGGAGTTCATGTCGGTGAACAGTTCTGCTATGGAGCGGAAGAAGACCATCAAATAGATGAGGACACTGCCCAACGGGAACCAATGGGGGTTAAGAGGGCTGCGGTCTTTATCGAGCAGCGTGCCGATGCCGGGGAGCCCCGGTTGGGCGTCCGGCTCGCCTCTGAGGTAGCCACAATCTTGGGCGCCAGGCGCGTCGGTCAGCAGTTCATACATGCACCCTGAGCGCATGTATATGTCTCGCTCATCCGGGTGGAAGGCGAAACCCTGGTCCCAGTTGACGCCGTTCAGCCGCAGGCCAAGGGCCACGACCAGAATGACCAGCAAGAGATAGAACGACCAGGAAACCCGTCCGCCCAAGCTCAGAAAATGGTCGGACCTAAACGCCAAAACCTATTCTCAACACCATTAGCGAATCTGGGGCACGGCCCAGCATATCCCTAAGTTTTCAATAAACATTATATTTGTGAGCCTGGCATCTTCATGCATGAAAAAGTCCCCCGTCCCCAAGAGAATAGGGGATGGGGGACTTTTTTAAGTCTAGTAGAGCTTCTAAAAGCCCAGTCAGATTTTACGGACGAGACCTTAGCTTAGATGCCTTTCTCGGCCATCAAAGCAGCGAGATCGGCGGTGCGACAGGAATAGCCCCACTCATTGTCGTACCAGCCCATGACCTTGACCATCCTGTTCTCCATGACCATGGTGGACAGTCCGTCGATGATGCAACTGTGGGGGTTTCCCCGGTAGTCGGAGCTGACCAGAGGCTCATCGTTGAAATCCAAGATGCCCTTCATTGAACCGTTGGAAGCTGCGATATAAGCCTCGTTGATCTGTTCGATAGTGACGTCCTTGGAGACCATGGCGGTGAAGTCGGTGATGGAACCGGTGGCTGTGGGCACGCGGAAGGCCACGCCGTTGAGCTTACCATTCAGCTCCGGCAGTACCAAACCCACGGCCCTGGCAGCTCCGGTGCTGGTTGGAATGATGTTCTCAGCCGCCGCCCTAGCACGCCGAAGATCGCCGTGGCGCTGGTCCAAGATGGCTTGGTCGTTGGTATAGGAATGGATGGTCGACATCAGGCCGTGTTCGATACCAAAGGCATCTTGAAGCACCTTAACCATGGTGGCAAAACAGTTGGTGGTACAAGAAGCATTGGAAACAATGTTGTGTTTGTCCGCATCATACATACCGTCATTCACGCCCAAGACCAGAGTCAGGTCTTCGCCCTTGGCGGGAGCAGATATGATCACTTTACTAGCGCCGCCCTTAAGGTGGCCGGCTGCTTTGTCGGCGTCCGTGAATATGCCGGTGGACTCTATCACCATATCAACGCCCATTTCAGACCAGGGTATCTGTGCCGGGTCCCGTTCTGAAAAGACCTTGATGCTACGGCCATCCACAACCAGGTCTCCGTTGTTGGCTTCAACCTTTCCGGGGTAACGGCCATAGCTGGTGTCGTATTTCAGCAAGTGGGCGTTCGTCTCCGCATCGGTCAAGTCGTTTACAGCAGCAACCTCGACCTTCCCTACATTGCGGCCCTCATTTGCGCGAAGAACCAATCTTCCAATCCTGCCAAAACCGTTGATCCCGATTCTAGTTACCATGCTCCACCTCCGGAAATTTGACTGATTTTCGCGACTCGAAATTACCGAACATCGCGACGTTATGTCCATTAGCTCAGCGTTGCCGGATACATGATAACTGCTGTGTCTAAGCTTGGAAAGAGAATCCAGGCCTTTTTGGCCCGGATACCTCGGAATACGAGGAATGCGCCACTGCCTGGGTAGAAAAACAGGCTAAGAGCGGCCCAAATAATCGAAGGCGGATTCTCCGGCGTAACGGGCTTTATCACCCAGTTCTGACTCGATGCGCAGCAGCCGGTTGTACTTGGCCACCCGCTCCGAACGGGCTGGCGCGCCGGTCTTGATCTGGCGCACGTCCCAGGCCACCGCCAGGTCGGCGATGGTCGTGTCTTCAGTCTCGCCGGACCGGTGGCTCATCACCGCACCCCAGCCGGCATCCCGGGCCATCTTGAGGGCAGAGAAAGTCTCTGAGAGAGATCCGATCTGGTTGGGCTTGAGTAGTACTGCGTTACTCGCCTTCTCGTCGATGCTCCGCTTAATGCGCTTGATGTTGGTAACCAACAGATCGTCGCCCAGAATCTGGGTCGTGCCACCCAAGAGGCTATGCAGGCTGGCCCAACCCGGCCAGTCGTCTTCGGCGAGGCCGTCCTCTATGGATACGATGGGATACTCGCCGGCCCAGGTCTGGTACAACTTCACCATGTCGGTGGAGTTCAGACTGGTACCTTCGCGCTCGAGAACGTAGAGACCATCGGCCTCCTGGTACAACTCAGTGGCAGCCACGTCCAGGGCTATATGAACGTCCTTGCCGGGGGTGTAGCCCGCCTTCTCCACGGCCTTCAAAACCACCTCCAAGGAGTCACGGTTGGAGGGCAGACTGGGGGCGAACCCGCCCTCATCGCCCACGTTGGTGTTGTGGCCGTCGTTGCCCAGAAGGGTCTTCAGAGATTGGTAGATCTCGGCTCCTGCGCGCAATGCATCAGAAAAGCTTTTAACCCCCACCGGCATCACCATGAACTCTTGGATGTCGGCCGAGTTGGAGGCGTGTTTGCCGCCGTTCAGGATATTGAACATGGGCACTGGAAGCGTAACTGGGGCGCCGTCAGACAAGTAGTGCCATAGCGAGCCGTTGGGGCTGCTAACGCCTGCGGCGGCTTTGGCGACCGTCAGAGACACCGCCAAGACAGCATTGGCGCCTAGTCTGCTCTTATCGTCAGTTCCGTCTAGTTCAATTAGGCCAGCGTCGATGGCGGCCTGGTCCATTGGAGAGCGGCCGGTCAGCCAAGGGCCGATGATGTCATTCACATTTGCAACGGCCTTGAGGACGCCGTTTCCATTGAAACGAACGGGGTCTCTGTCCCGAAGTTCCAAGGCTTCGTAACTACCGGTGCTGGCTCCAGATGGGACAGCAGCGTGGACGGCCAACCCCGTGGAAAGCACGATCTCTGCTTCGACCGTAGGATTGCCCCGGGAGTCCAAGGTCTCGCGGCCAAGGACCGCAGTGATGGTCACGCCGTTGCTTGCGCTGCTCATAACATCCTTTTGTGGAAGATATTTACTAGATCAGTGGTGGTGATCGCTT
>VFHF01000135.1 GCA_009392095.1 SAR202 cluster bacterium | reverse complement strand
ATGTCCGAGAAATACCCCGAGAACCAACCGCCGCAGTCTGCTTTCAGGACGTCGTTGGGTTGTAGCTCGATGTCGGTGGGGTCCGGGTGGGCGTAGCCGGTGTTGGGACCAACGGTGAAGAACAAGAATGATGGCAGTTCCGCTCCGGACTGCAGGATATTGGCGCCCAAACGCGCCACCAGATCCCGCTCTTTCTCGCCGGTTCGGGCGGTTGAATAGGTGGCCATCAGGGCACGTTCGGTCGATGTTGCCGCCCGGCAGAGTAGGTCAATCTCGGTATCGGTCTTGATCATCCGCACTTTCTGGAGCATGGGCTCACAGGACTCGAGCTTAGCCTCCGGCATTGTCTCCAGGAGCTCCAGATAGTAGTCGGTGGTCAGGTAGGCCGGTTCGAAACCGATGCGCCCCGCGCCCATTCCCTTCTCCTGAAGCACATCGGACAGCAGCTTGATGGGCGAGTCTTGGTGCTGGGAATAGGCCCTCACGTCGGTGATCCAAGATTTTTCCCGTACGTAACCTTCTTCATTGGTAGCGACGATCAAGGTTGGTTCGCCCTCTCTTGGCCAGACCACGAGGGCTAGGCGGTCGCGGATCACCTTCTGAGACCAGATGCCCACGCCTGCGGTGTAGGGCACGTTCTCCGGAGACATGGCGATGATGGCATCGAATTCGCCGTTGTCCATGGCGGTGCGCAGACTGTCCAGATTGCCGAGGGTCTCGTTCATCGTTCTAACTCACAAATGTCGACCAGGCTTGGGGAAGTCGGGCCAGAGCTTCTTGGGTCAATGGGCCTTTGGCCGCGTATGCCACGGACTTTTCTAGGTGGTCCATATCAGAGTATCCGACAAGCACCGTTGATACGCCGGGCTTGCTCAGGGCGAACCGGATGGACGCCTCGGGCATGTCTGCGGCAAACCCTTCATCGACTAAGAAGGTGAATTGCGCGGCGCGAAACTCGTCCTGCTGGAAGTCCTTGCTAGAGCCTATGGGCGCTACTGTCGGTACGGCCACTGGATGCCGGACCGAAGTCCCGGTTAGAGCCCCGGCCGCCAGCACCCGTATCACTATGATGCCGACCTGTTTCTCCGCCGCTAGGTCGATCAGCCGGCCGTAGTCGGGCATGTCGAATCCAGTGGGAGTATCTGCTCCTGCGCTGGCGTTGATCAGGTTGTAGACGGTCTGGACGGACTTAACCATTCCCGAGGCGACGACCTCGTGGATACCCTTGGGTTCTCCCACACCGGTCATGCCATAGAAACGGACCTTGCCCTGAGACTTGAGGCTTTCGAGGGCCTCTTGAACCTGTCCAAGCACATCGGACACCGTGATCGCCCGCACTGAAACATCGGTCTGGGGGCTGATCCGGTCGTGGAGTTGAATCAGGTCAACCTGCTCCCGGCCCAGCCGCTTCAAGCTAGCTTCCACTGACTCGATTACGCCTGCTTTGAGGTCGTTGGGGTCGGCCTCACCCAGGCTGTACTTGGTGCCGACAAAAACGTCGGCCGACAACTCTTTCAGCACTCGCCCTAGGTTGGTCTCTGATCGGCCGCCCCCATAGCGCGACGCGGTGTCGAAATAGTTGATACCCAGTTCCATGGCCCTGGCCACCGCTCGGACCTGGTCGGCAGGCTCTCCCCGAACCATGAGCCCGCCCACGTCACCGCAGCCGAACCCTATCTCCGAGAACTCCATCCCAGTGTCGCCTAATTTTCGATAATCCAAGATGTAACTCTATTGGGCCGAGGGGAATTTGGGGTCGCGGCGTTCTCTGACGGCGTCCAGACCCTCCTGGACGTCCTCGCCGAAGAAGCCCAGCATCTCAAGGGCCAGGGAGTAGTCGAAGGCCGTGTGCTCGGCCTGACGCAGCCATTGGTTCAACGAGCGTTTGGTGTAGCTAATTGCCTGCTGGGACCCGGAGGCCAGCCTATGGGCTACATCCATGGCCTTGTCCATCAGCTCTTCATGTGGCACCACCTGGCTGACCAGGCCGATGCGTTCTGCCTCGGTACCGTCCAAAAATTCACAGGTCAAAAGATAGTACTTGGCCTTGGCCATGCCGATGAGCATGGGCCAGATTACTGCGGCGTGGTCACCCGCCGCCACTCCCAACCGCACGTGGCCGTCGGTAAAACGGGCCTTTTCCGATGCTATGGAGATGTCAGCCAATAGGGCCACGGCCAACCCCGCACCCACCGCCACGCCATTGATGGCGGAGATGATTGGCTTATCCAGGTTAATCATGTTGTGGACGATGTCCCGGGCCTCTTCCATGGTCCCGGCGATGATTTTTCCATTGCCGATGGACTCCTGGATCAGATCGAAGTCGCCGCCGGCGGAGAAGGCGGTGCCGGCGCCAGTGATCACAGCCACCTTAACTTCGTCGTCCTTGCCCAGGTCCAGCCAGATCAGGCTCAGTTCGTTGTGCAGTTTGAAGTTGGTGGCGTTGTAGACTTCGGGACGGTTGATGGTCATCAGGGCGACGCCGTCTTTGATCTCGATCATCAGATGTTCGTAGTTGCTGTAGTCGTACATAGGACCTCGTCGGAGTTGTCAGCGGTCAGCTTTCAGCTATCAGGAAATAGAGTTAGAACAGGGATTGGTTCTCGGTTAAGCGGTCCATCTCTTTTTGGGACATGCCCAGGATCTCTTTGAAAACGTAGTCGTTGTCTCCGCCGACGTTGCTGTAATGTCCGAAATCCAAGGGCGACTCGGACATCTTTGGCGGGGTCGCGGATGCGATGCCTTCCCCGCTCTCCCATTCCCAGGCTGGCCTGTCCCGGTCGGCCAAGTAGAAGGGCGTCGTACGGAAGAAATCCCGGGACTTCAGGTGTTCGCCTTCGTACAGGTCCTTGCCTTGGGACACAAGGCAAGCAGAAACGCCGACTTCTTGAAGGCCCGCCATTACCTCTTCGGCGGTCTTGTCGGCGGTCCACTTACCCACCAGCTCATCCAGCCGGTCCTGGTTGGCAAGACGGGACTCAATTGATGCGAAGGCGTCTTCGGTGCACCAATCTGGGCTGCCGACGGCCTGGCAGAAAGCCAACCACTGGTCGTCGGTCTGGACCGCGATGGCGCACCAACGGTCATCGCCTTGGCAGCGGTAGACACCGTGGGGCGCCGCGAAAGGGTCCCGGTTGCCGATGCGCGGAGGCATGCGGCCGGTAGACTGGTAGTCGAGTACTGCCGGCCCAGCGGTCACAGCGCCCGACTTAAAGATGGACGATTCCATGGTGGCGGGTTGGCCGGTCAGCCTGCGGCGCATCAATGCGCCCATTATGGCCACCGGCTGGAAAACGCCGGTGTGATAGTCTGAATAGGAACTATTGATAGTGGCCGGCGGCTCCCCTTCTTCGCCGGACATCAGGGAAACGCCCCCCATGTGCTGCACCAATATCCCGTAGGATTTGTAGGTGTAGTAGGGACCGATACCGCCCAAGCCGGTCTGCCACATCAAGATGATGTCGGGGCGCACCCGCCGAAGCTCAGGAAAGTCGATACCCCACCGGTCCAGGATGTTGCGCCGGAAGTTGGTCATGAAGACATCGCTAACTTTGACCAACTCCTTGAAAACTTCAAGGCCGCCGACGGTGCGGACGTCGATGGTGATCCGTTTCTTGGCCCGCTGGAATTCCGGCTGACCGCCGCCCCGGGACCAAGCGGGGATGAAGTTCATCTCGTCCAGGACTTTATTGGTCTCGACCTTGATGACCTCTGCGCCCATCGATGCCAGGATTCGTCCCGTCATTGGAAGGGCAACATAGGGGCCCAGCTCCAGTATCCGGATTCCTAAAAGTGGTTTCTTGGCGTCAGGCATACCTATATCGCTCCTTGAGAGCGGAGTGAAGTGAGTTCCGATTCGCTTAGGCCTAACTCACCGCCGAAGATAGCTTCGTTGTCCTGGCCTAGGTGCGGGGCCGGTCTGGTAACCGGTGAAAATTCTTCACTATCGAAAACGCCCAATGGGTACTTCAGCGTGCCCGCCTCGGTGTGGTCCATCTCAAACCAGAAATTGCTGGCCTCCAGTTGAGGGTCGGACAGCAGGTCAGACACCGAGTTCACGGGTATGAAGACCAGGTTGCGCTCCTGGCCCTGGTGGAAAAGCTCCTCGGATGTAAAACGGGTGGTGAAGTCGATGACCAACGCCGTGATGAAGTCGTTGTAGGGCGCACGGTCCTGGTTGCCGCCCTTGTAGTCGTCGTTCAGTATCTCCTCGCTTCCGGTAATTTCATACATCCACTCTGACAGATTCTCCCATTCCCTGGGCGTTATTATCCCTGCGGAGATCCAGCCGTCGCTGCTTGGGTACACACCCAGAGGAATAACCAGTGTCGAATTCGGACCTACTCTGGTCACGTTCTCGCCGCGCTGCATCCAGGCTAGAGCGGGATGAGCGTCGGTGTAATAGGTGATCATCGCTTCCTGCATGGAAACGTCGATATGTTGCCCTCCGCCGTCCTGCATGTCACGGTAGAACAGCGCAGCCATGATAGCGGCCGCGGCGTGCTGGGCCCCGGGGAAGTGAGACTGCTCATTGCCCTGCCGCATTGGCGGGCCGTCGGGGTCGCCGGTGATCTGCATGAACCCGCTGGCAGCGAGCGAAATCAGGTCTGAGGACTTGTAGTCCTTCCAGGGGCCGGTCTGTCCGAATGGTGTAATTGAAGCCATGACCAGTCCTGGATTGGCAGTCTTCAGGGAGTCGAATTCTAGCCCCAGAGACTTCATGTACCCCACCGGAAAACTCTCGATGACCACGTCGGCGGTAGCAACCATTTTCTTGAAGAGGTCTTGACCCTGAGAACTTTCCAGGTCCAAGGTGACGGACTTCTTATTAGTGTTGTAGAACAGGAAATAGGAGCTGCGCTCGGGGCCGGGTTGGTCTCCGATGAACGGTGGTCTTTGGCGTGCTGCGTCTCCGCCTGGCGGCTCGATTTTGACCACATCCGCGCCGTAGTCGGCCAGCAGTTTGCCGCAAAACACGCCTTCGGGGCCGGTCAGGTCCAGAATGCGGTAGGGTGGCAGCAAAACGCCATCGGCGGGAGCTTGGAAGGGCATATTTCCCCTTACCCCGGAGGTGGCCCGGGCGAGCCTGGTTACGCAGCCGCCTGAGCGGCTTTGGCGATTGTAGTTAGCGGCTAAAGGACAGTCAAGGTTGACGTCCCCGTTTTAATCGCAAACAGACTTGAACAGACTGATATAATCACGCAGGCCTAATGGCAGCGGATAAATGCATGAGAGAATCCTTATCGACCGCATGGAAACGAGTTCCGCGGCGTTGCAATCCCGGGACTACCACAATCGTTAGACCGGAATGACTTTCTCTGCGTCCGTCGTTTGGGTAAAGGTTGAAGGAATGAGACGGGTATGCAAACTCTATTAGGGGCAACGAGGGACCGATTCCTCTTGGCCCTGCAGTATCAAGACTACCGGAACCTTTGGATCGCCACTACCTGTTCCGCATCTGCAGCCTGGGCACTGATTATCGTTCGGGGTTGGTTGGCGTACGAGATCACTGGTGGAGCATTATGGGTCGGCATCGTAACGTTTGCCGCCATGTTTCCCAGAGTCATCAGCACGCCATTAGCAGGCTTCCTCGCTGACAAGTTTGACCGTAAGACATTGATCCAATGGGTATACGCGCTCAATTTTGCACACAATGTATTTTTGTCTATCCTGGTGATGAATGGCCTTGCCAGCCCTTGGATACTCATGTTTTTGGCCCTGTTCAACGGTACGTTACGATCAAGCCAAATGACCTTCAGTACTGCACTTGTACCGAATCTCGTACCTAAAGAATACCTCTTAAACGCCATTGCTTTGAACCAAGCAACACAGCAGGGTGCCAGGATGGTGGGCGCCTTGGCGATACTGCCATTAGTGGCACTTGTAAACCTTGACACAGCATTCTGGCTGTGCAGTGGATTCTACTTGATAGCGTTTGTCCAAACCCGCCGGGTTACGACTCAATCCACTGGTGTAATGGACTCCAGGAATAGTTTTTTTAGAAACCTATTTCAAGGATTCGGTTATGTGTACGGCCGACCAACGATATTGGCTATGGTTTTGTTGGTACTAGCTCACTGCGCATTGACAATGTCTTATGAATCTATCTTGCCATCGTTATCACAAGAGAAACTAGGTCAAGGTTCAATTGGGATCACATTTCTAATTGGAGGAGTCGGTGCCGGAGCGTTAGCGTCCTCCATATTCATGGCGGGAGTGCGAAGTAATGTGACCAGGGGCAAATTATTCTTGATATTTGGCTTCGCCAGTGGAATTGGGCCTATCTTATTAGCTGTGTCCTCGGATAGCACCCTATCGGTCTTATGCGCAGTATTCATGGGGATGAACCAAGCAGGATTCATGACAATCACCCACACTATAATCCAATCAATGGTGGATGATAGCGTTCGGGGAAGAGTAGCAGGCGTTTATTCCGTCCATGTGGGTGGAAGTATGGCCGTAACCAACATGATCAATGCAGCCTTCGCGGATATCTTCGGTGCATCACCCGTTCTGATAGTCGGCGGGCTGGCTTTTACATTTGCGATGTTCCTAGGTCTCAGCAGTCCACCACTCAGGCAACTATTCTTCTTCAGGGCAGACCCGACAAGCCCTACGGAAGCGAACACCGAGGCCTCGAGGAGCAATGCTTAAATCGGGATAGAGCGTTAACTAACACATTACATTAATCGCATGGTCCTTGGAGATGACCAGAAAAACATTCGTTGATTTTCTGGGCTCTCTCGGAGTATAAAGATATTCATTGTGCCGGTCGTAGGTTGGATAGATTATTGGGTGAAAGGGCGCGAGGTAATAGGGTTTTTCCAGCGCCCATCTACTAGGACCACGACATTAGATTCGATCGGACACCCACCGATAGCCAGGAAATAACGTAACGTGATCAGGAGGATCTGATGACCGAGATTTCTAATGAACTTGAGCGCTACCTCCAATCAACCATAAAATCCAAGGCGCTCTGGGAAGAGGCGAAGCAGTACTTGCCCGGCGGCGACAGCCGTAACTCCATCTTCTGGGCGCCCTACCCGATCTTCGTCGACCATGCCTCGGGCTGCCATGTGGTCGACTCCGACGGCGTGGACCGCTTGGACTTCATCGGCACCATGACCACGCTAGTCCTGGGGCATGGACCCAAGCCGGTGTTGGACGCGGTCGAGAATCAGATGAAGCAAGGCGTGGTCTACAACGCTCCCAACGCCCATCAGATCCGGCTGGCCAAGCTGCTCTGCGAGCGTATCCCCAGCTTCGACCTGGTACGGTTCACCAACTCGGGAACCGAGGCCACGCTGAACACCATACGGGCGGCGCGTGCCGTCACTGGCAAGAGCAAGATCGCCAAGGTCGAGGGCGGCTACCACGGCAGTCACGACCAGGTGAGCGTGAGCGTGCGTGTGAACCCCGCCAAGGCCGGCGAGCGCTCTCACCCCAACGCCATGGCCGCCACCGAAGGACTGGGCGAAGGAACGCTGGAGCAAGTGGTCGTGATTCCCTTCAACGAGACAACCATCGCCCGAGAGACACTTGAAAGCCACAAGGGCGAGCTGGCGGCGGTGATCATCGAGCCGATGCTTGGCTCGGTGGGCATGCTGCCGGCCACCACCGAGTTCTTGACTATGCTGCGTGAATTTACAGCGGCCAACGGCATCATTCTGATCTTCGACGAGGTCATCAGTTACCGCGCATCGTCGGGCGGCGCCCAGGAGTACTACGGCATCACCCCCGACATGACGTCGCTGGGGAAGATCATCGGCGGTGGGTTTTCCATCGGCGCCTTTGGCGGCAGCAAGGAGATAATGGACCTCTACGACCCAACGCAGGCCGGTGGGCCTAGGGTGGCCCATGCCGGGACCTTTAATGCCAATCCGGTGACCATGCTTGCCGGCGCGGCCACCCTGGAGCAACTAACCCCCGAGGTCTACCGCAAGCTGGCCGAGATGACCGAGTACCTGCGGGCCGGCATCCTCAAGGTAGGCGCTGAACTGGAGACGCCGGTCCAGGTGACCGGTCTGGGCTCGCTGTTCGGCATCCACTTCACCGGCGAAGAACTGCTGGGCTACCGGGACATCGCCGCCGAAGACGCGGCATTCCGGCACCAGGTTTTTCTGGGCCTGCTGAACGAGGGCATCCTGATGGCCGCCAATCTGGTCGGCGCGGTCTCCACGGAGATCGGCGAGGCCGAGGTCGACGCCTTCACCGCAGCGCTGCGGCGCGTCCTTGAGCGGGCGTTGACTCCATCAGGTTAACTGAGGTTTCTCTCAAAAGAAAAAGGAAAAACTATGTTTCAGGGATTTGAAGATCTTCAGATAGAAGCGAATGGGACGACGATAAACCTGGTGAAGGGCGGTAGCGGGCCTCCCATGCTGATGCTCCACGGGTACCCCCAAACCCATGCCATGTGGAACAAGATCGCACCGCGTCTGGCCGAGGATTTCACCGTTGTCTGCCCGGACCTGCGAGGCTACGGCGACAGCGCCAAGGTCGAAGGAGACCCGGAGCACATGAATTACTCCAAGCGCGTCATGGCCCAGGACCAGGTGAACGTGATGAAGGAGCTTGGCTTCGAGAAATTCTTCCTGGTGGGCCACGACCGGGGCGGGCGGGTGTCACACCGGCTGACCAAGGACCATCCAGATAGCGTCCTGAAGCTGGTGACCTTGGACATCATTCCCACCCGCACCATGTTCCAGATCGTGAACAAAGACTTCGCCACAAACACCTATCACTGGTTCTTCCTGATCCAGCCCTACGACTTCCCCGAGCGGGTGATCGGGGCCGACCCCGAGTTCTACGCGGGTCGGGGTTTCAACCGGGTCAAGGACGCCGATACGGTGTTCACGCCTGAGGCGCTGGCCGATTATCTGCGCTGTTTCAACGATCCCGGCACCATCCACGCCGTCTGCGAGGACTACCGTGCCGGGGCCACCATCGACCTGGTCCACGATGACGCCGACTTCGACCAGAAGATCAACTGTCCCATGTTGGTCATGTGGAGCTCCACCGGCTACGTCGGGCGGACCCAAGATGTCTTAAAAGTCTGGCAGGACTACGCCACCAACGTACAGGGAATTCCCTTAAACTGCGGCCACTACATAGCGGAAGAACTCCCAGACGAAGCCTACACAGCCATCAAAGGCTTCATTTCGTAGCACCACCCCCGCTCATCCTGAGCCTGCCGAAGGACGCTAGCTCGCTGAAGTCAACATATAGACCGTCCACCCAATCCAGATAACTCATAAAGAAAAAGGAGAAACCCCATGGGTTCAATCAGAATGTATACCGGCGATGACGGCACCACTCACATCGAGGAGATCAACCCGTCGGACCACCCAGCCTGGAACGCCCTGCACGACGCCAAGGGCATCATCTTCCGGGCCCAGCAGCCCGGCTTCTTCAGCGACTGGCACATAGCCCCTCGCCGCCAGTACATCATAACCCTCTCGGGCGAGGCTGAAATCGGCCTGAAAGACGGCACCGTCCACCGACTGGGCGCCGGCGACGTAAATCTAGCCGAAGACCTAACCGGCGCCGGCCACACAACCCGTGTGGTTGGGGATGTTCCTAGAGTTACTGCTACGGTGCATCTGGAGGGTTAGGAGGGGCAAGGTCGGGGTGTCCAACCACCGGGGAGAAAATCCATCCAAAAGAAACATTGTTTGGAATCCAACGGGGGATCCATCGGACATTTTTTCTAGGACCATAGAATGTGGCCTGACCCGCCCGGTCAGCGATACCAAACGGTCCATGGCCAAGTAGGCTGGCAGTCACGATTTTGTATTGTAGAATTTGGCGGCAGATGTTTTGATTTCGATACCCGCGATCGCGGATTCCGACGCTTGCTGCGCGCTCTGCCCACCTCGTCCCACCGCACCTTGACCAGTTATTCAGAGTCCAGTACGAAGTGATAGTTCTTGGCCTCCTCGTCCGGCAGTCCACGGTTTTCTGGTGCGGGTTGCTCGCCATCGTAGCGGCGTGGCCCCTTACCTCCGCCTAAACCCTGCCGCCAGATGCCTTTCCGGCAGCCTCCCATACCCAAACATTTTCTCCCTTAATGGTCCTGGGGCGTACTCTTTTTGCATCAGGCCGCGTTTTTGGAGGATGGGGACTACGGCTTCTATGAAGTCTACGAAGGTCCCGGGGGTTACTGAGTAGATCAGGTTGAAGCCGTCCACTCCAGCTTTTTGCCAGTCCTGCAGGGCATCGGCGATCTGTTCGGGGGATCCGGTTAGGAACTGCCCGGCGTTGCGGGTGCGAATCAGGTCTCGGAAGGTTTGCGTCTGGTCCGGGGTCGACTCAATCAGGCCTTTCACCATGCCTCGCATAGACCTAGTATCGATGGACTTCAGCGACTGGTCCAGGTCTATGTCTGAGAGGTCTATCCCGATGCTGCCGCTTAGGTGGGCGAGCGCTCCCTCCGTGCTGAACTGCTCCAGGTATTCGGCCTCTTTGGCCTTGGCTTCGGCCTCAGTGCCTCCAACGACAGGCGACAACCCCTGAAAGAACTGGATGTCCTCCGGACGGCGGCCGTTGCGGACAGCCTGGCTCCGGACATCGGAGATGACGCTGGCGGCGCCCGTCAGGCTCCGGCGCGAGTCCACAATAAACATGCATTCGGCATGTTTGGCGGCGAAGCTGCGGCCTCGGGTGGAAGAGCCCGCCTGGAAGAGCAGGGGAGTGCGCTGGGGCGACGGCTCTGAAAGGTGAGGGCCGGCTACGTTGAAGTGCTTGCCCACATGGTTTATGGGGTGGACTTTGGCCGGGTCGGCATAGATGCCGAGCTCGGTGTCGCGCAGCACGGCGTCGTCCTCCCAACTGCCCTCCCACAGCTTGTAGACTACGTCGAGATACTCGTCGGCCAGGTCGTACCGCTCGTCGTGAGACGGCAACCCATCGAGGCCAAAATTCAGCCCGGCGTTGGGCAGATAGGATGTCACGATGTTCCACGCCACCCGTCCCCGGGTCAGATGATCCAGCGTCGACATCTGTCGGGCAAAGGCGAAGGGGTGACTCTGCAGGACCGAGCTGGTGAATGCGAAGCCCAGATTCTCGGTGGCATAGGCCATGGCCGGGACCAGCATGGCCGGGTCATTGACCGGGGTCTGCATCCCTTCGATGATCGACGTTTCGGGTCCGCCGCGGTACGAGTCGTAGACTCCTATCACATCAGCTAGAAATAGCGCGTCGAAGCAGCCCTTTTCCAGTATCTGGGCCAGCTCCACCCACGGGTCTAGCTGGTTGTACTCGAGCTGGCGGGTATCGTCACGGACCCACAAACCCTGCTGAATGTGGGAGACGCAATTCATCGAGAACGCGTTCATGAGCATCCGCTTAGCCATCGTTAGCCGTCCATCTAGAAGTTACCCCAGCCCCGGAAGCGAGTTTTGCATATCATAACCGGTCTCCAGCATCAGTAGTACAATAACCCGGCCAAAAGCAACTGGAGCCAAAAACTATGCGATTCGGTCACTTCCTATATCCCATGAAGTTTGACGACACGCGGGACCAACAAGAGATTCAAGCGTGTCTGGACGAGGCCCAACTTGTCGAGGAGTTGGGGATGGACGCCATCTGGTTCGCCGAGCACTATTTCACCGGCGAGTGCGTCTACGGCGACCCCTTGGTGTTCGCCAGCGCAGTGGCCATCAGAACCAGAAGGATCTTGCTGGGCTTCGGCATCCTGGAGCTGCCGCTGCACAACCCGGTGCGGGTGGCCACTCAGACCGCCTTGCTGGACAACCTGTCCAAGGGCCGCCTAATCGTCGGCACGGGCCGTGGCTCCAACTACAACGCCTACGAGTACGTCGGGTTTGGCACCACCACCGATCTGGGGGTCGCCCAATTGGACGAAGCCGAAGAACTTCTTATAAAAGCCTGGACTGAGGACAACGTGAAGTTCGAAGGCGAGTTCTTCAACGTGTCGTTCCCCTCGGTCCGGCCACGGCCCTACCAGAAGCCCCATCCGCCGCTGGCCCGGGCCTGCACCGGCGACGCTTCGCTGGTCGAGATGGCCAAGATCGGCCGTCCGGTGCTCATCCGGGGAGCTTCGTGCAACGCGACTGGGGAGAAGATCGAGCTGTACCGCGACACCATGTCCGGGGCCGGGTTCAGCGAGGAAGAGGTGGAGAAGAACCTGGACCAGATCTGGGTCTGGCGCGAGATGCACATCGCCGAGACCGACGACGAGGCGATGGGAGATTTCCTCCCGGCTCACATCCAGGCCTACGAATACCTTGAGGAGGTTCGTGCCGAGTGGAACCCGCCCGAGATGGAGATATCTATGCAGCGACCGCCGTTGGGCCAGTCGGGTTACGGGGAGTCCCCCGATCCGGATGCTTCGGAATCGTTGATCGGCGGATACAAACGGGTGGCAGAGCAGGTGGCTTCTATGCGGGACGTAGGGGTCAGGAACTTGATGCTGACCAACCGGGGACTGGTGTCACAGGAAAAGGCCAACAAATCGCTGAAGTTGCTCAACGAGAAGATCATGCCTTCGTTTCAAGGGTGAAACTAGGATTCCGGCGAGTGTTTGGCCCCCTCTCTAACTCTCCCTTGACGCTGGGGAAAGGATATGCAAAAGAAGGTTCACTCCAATTTCATAAGGGTGAACCTTTTTTGCTTTTGTGACCGTTGCTTAAATCTGACCCTTGTCTTTGGTGAAGATGGGATTGAGTTCCACGCGGGTTGGGTCGCCGTCGAACCAGGGTGAGACAGTCTCGCGCCATTTGGTGTAGTGAGGTGCAGCCCGGTGGGCGGTCTCCCAGGCGTCCCGGTTCTCGTAGACCTCATAGAGGTAGACCGTGTTCTCGTCATTGGGGTCGGCATGGACATCGAACTGCAGACAGCCCGGCTCGTCGTTGTTGGAGCCGACGGCGTCGCCCATGGTGGCTTCGATGAATTCGGCCCTGTGCCCTGCCTTGATCTTGGCGGTTACA
This sequence comes from SAR202 cluster bacterium, assembly GCA_009392095.1. Lineage (GTDB taxonomy): Bacteria > Chloroflexota > Dehalococcoidia > Lucifugimonadales > UBA3495 > UBA9611. The sequence goes on along the minus strand of VFHF01000135.1, from coordinate 1,509 downwards.
AATAGCGCAAACATAACTTCTCCTGAGACTACTGAATCAACTGCGCCATTATAGCCACGGGAATATGAGGCGACAAGAAGTCGGCGCCAGTTCAGATGACACCGCCCTGCGCCCGTTGTAGAATGGCCTTCTTAGCCGCTTATCGATGATTAGGGAGCCTATCATATGGCCGACATCCCAGTGGTTTACACGCTAACCGTCTGCCCCGCCTGCGACGCCTTGCGCGCTGCCTGGAAGCGGGATGGCATCGAGTACCAAGAGATCAGGGTGGACCAGAACCAAGACGACCTAGACGCCGCCCTGGACTACGCCGACACCGTGCCGATCATCATCTACCCCGACGGGCGAGTGGAGGTGGGCTTTGAGGGCATGACCGGTTGAGAGATCGGCTGACGGACCGGCGGTCCGTACGAAATTCCCAATATTAGTAAGCAATGCAACTCAACATATTATGGAGGAGTTATGGCCAGAGAGGACAGTGTTGTAACCCCCGAGCGGTTCTCCGAGGGGTTCGACTATCCCAGCTATATGGACCAGATCAAGGTCAACAAAGCCAGGTTCGAAGGGTTCTACGACGGCTTCAAGGTTAGCGATGAAGACACCGCTTTCTTCAAGGAGTTAGTCCAACGGCCCAACGGCCCTGCCAAGATGATGGTCCTAGGAGAGGACTGGTGCGGCGACGTGATCCGCGGCCTGCCGGTCTTGGCCAAGATAGCCGACGCCGCCGGAATCCCGATCAGCATCTTCCCCAGGGATTCCCACACCGACATCATGGACGAGTACCTGAAAGAGGGAAAGTACATGTCTATCCCGGTGGCCGTGTTCTACACCGCAGACCACAAGTACATCTGCCACTGGATCGAACGGCCTGAGGTCGCGGCCAAAGAGCAGCATGCGATCGAGCAGGCCATCCACGACGAGAATCCAGGCATCGACGACCAAGCGTTCAGCCGTGAGCGCCGGACCCGCACCGCCGCCAAGGCCGAAGATTGGATCGCAGCCACAGTTGTGGAATTGAAGGAACTGCTGGCCAAAAGCATAGGCTAGGGGTGCCGGATCTGGTCTTGAGACGAGTAGTATGTGTGACCATGTAAAAAAAGGCCCTGCCGTTGAGGATGGCGGGGCCTTTTTGTCGCCATTTGGCGGCTGGTGGATGAGTTGCGCAGAAACGTTTACCCCACCCTAAACCTCTCCCAAGCGTGGGAGAGAGGATTTCTCTGATCATTCCAATAAATCACGATCCACGACCAGTGGCTCTCTACGACTCAATCACCCTAATAAGCCGATTCCCATTGTCATTCCGAGCGGAGTGAGGAATCTCGTTGGCGGCGGAAGCGTACATCGGTCTGGCGGAATAATGGCGGGTCTGTGCTCGGCAACGGGATTCTTCGTCGGCTGCGGCCCGCTCAGAATAGCAAATGAGAGGGGCACGCTACGAGAAACCTTGCGGTTACCGCTTTTTCGTTTGTGTCGACTCAATTCGCCGCGCCAGCTTTGATCAGATGTTCC
>VFHF01000134.1 GCA_009392095.1 SAR202 cluster bacterium | reverse complement strand
ACATGAAAGCGATGGGCCACCAATCGGTGGTCGCAACGCTCTGAATCAGGGCAACGCCGGAAAGAATAACCGCGAAGAAACAGGCCGCTTTCAGCCAAAAGAGGAGCGGCTCGGAAAGGGCCGGGGAACTCTCATCTCTATTGACTGGACCGGTGGATGAACCGGCAGAAACACCTGAGCTAAGAAGGCTCAAGTATGAGAACAAGAGTGAAAAGGCGATAAATACTATGAGCTGTGGTAAATAATCTGTATCCAAACACCCCGTCCTCCCGATCGACCCACTTATATGCCTTATAAAAATTGCGCCTGCGGGAAGCTACATCGAGAGGTCAGTTGGAACCGCTATCTTTCAACTATTTTAGCAGGTACGCCAACCGCCAGTCTAGCCGGTGGGACGTCTTTTGTGATGACTGCGCCTGCTCCGGTGACGGCCCCCGCGCCCACGGTCACCGGCGCCACCAGCATGGTGTCACACCCGATGAAGGCATCCTTCTCCACCACGGAACGCAGTTTGTCTTTACCGTCATAGTTGCAGGTTACGGTGCCGGCGCCCATGTTGACGTTGGCGCCGATGGAGGCGTCTCCCACGTAGCCGAAGTGACCCATGACCGCCCCGGCGGCGAACCGGCTCTCTTTAACTTCAACGTAGTTCCCGATATGCACGCCCGTCTCCAAATAAGCTCCTGGCCGCAGATGGCTGAAGGGGCCAATGTCCACTCCGGCCTCCATGACTGCTTCTTCCATGGCCGACGATGTGACACGGCAATCGTCCCCAACGAAAGAATCTTTGACTACCGAACCTGGGCCTATCTCGCAACCGGACCCGATGGAAGTGCTTCCTAACAGCATGGTGTTCGGTAGTAGCACGGTGTCCTGTCCGATAGCCACGCCGTCATCGATCATTACCGATGACGGGTCCATGATCGTCACGCCTTCCAGCATCCAACGTTCCCGGATGCGCCGGCGTTGGATATCTTCCAGGCGGGCCAGTTCCACCCGGGTGTTGATCCCCATGACTTCATCAGGATCATCAGCTACCACCGCCGCCACCGCATCACCCTTGCCGGCAGCTATAGCAGCCAGGTCCGTCAAATAGCGTTCTTGACTTTTGCCCGCTCCCACCTTCCCTAGGTTTTCCCATAGCCAATCTGCTTGGAAACAGTAGACTCCAGAGTTGATCTCGATTGGCTCGCCTGTCCGGCCGGTATCATCGTTAGCCTCAACGATACCCAGCACGTTCTGCTGTGAGCCGAGGTCGCGGCTGATGCGCCCCAGACCTTGGCTTACCTGAACTATTCCAGAGAGAATCGACATCTGCCGGGAGTCTTGGATGTGCCCGTCGATGAGACGCCGAACTGAGTCTTCGGCCACCAACGGAGCGTCGCCACCGATCACCACTACTCGCTCGGACTGGCCTTGGAGCATCGAGGCAGCCGATTCCACCGCTCCGACTGTGCCGCTCCTGGCCTCCTGAACAGCATATTCCACCGTATCGCCCAGCAACCCCGTTATGGCTTCTCGATTGGCCGGTGACACCACGACTACGATGCGGGTCATGCCCAATTTGCCAAGGAGTTCCACCGGGAAGCGGAGCAACTCCTTGCCACAGAGGCAGTGCAGGACTTTAGGAGTCCTAGATTTCATCCTGCTCCCCTCTCCGGCGGCCAAAATTATCCCTGCCAATTCGTCCATGTCGTTACCCCTGCTGTCGAGCGTCAAAAGCGATTTATTCACTGTGCCAATTATATCAGCGAGGGATGTGCACACTAGGCCTGTCCAATGGCCCGTTGCAACACATACGACTAGGTAAACCGATATCATTTTCACGTTGACAATGGCCTTGGTCGAGGGCAGAATGGCCGTGCTTTAGCTACACCCGCCCTCTTACCATGTGAGGTCTATCGATGGACAAATCGCAACTGCCATTCCTTTCGGCCACAGAATTGGGTTCTTTGATCCAGTCACGGGAGGTTTCTCCGGTGGAAGCGACCGAAGCCTACCTAGAGCGCATTCCCCGGATAGACGGCAAGCTGAACTCCTACATCACGGTCACAACCGACCGGGCGCTGGCCGACGCCAAGAAAGCTGAGCAAGAGATCGTCTCAGGCAAGTACCGCGGCCCGATGCACGGCGTGCCCATCGCGGTCAAAGACCAGGTGTACACCAAGGGTATCCTCACCACGGGCGGCTCGACCATCCTGAAAGATTTCGTGCCTGACGAAGACGCAACAGTCATCAGTAACCTGAACGATGCCGGGGCAGTGCTCCTAGGCAAGCTGAACATGAGCGAGTTTGCCATGGGTGACGCATTTGAACACCCTTACGGCCGTCCGCATAATCCATGGGACCTTTCTCGCAACGCCGGCACATCCAGCAGCGGTTCCGGCGCCGCCACCGCAGCGTTCCTCTGCGCCACATCACTGGGCGAAGACACCGGCGGTTCCATCCGCGGGCCGGCTTCGTTCTGTGGGTTGGTGGGCATCCGGCCGTCATGGGGCCGGGTCAGCCGTCATGGCGTCCTGGGTGCATCCTGGTCGATGGACCAGGTGGGCCCTATCTCGCGCACAGTCTCCGATTGCGCCATCACACTTGCCGCCATAGCCGGACACGACCCAAAGGACGGGCATACCTGGGATGTCCCGGTGCCCGATTACCTGGCATCACTTTCAGGCGGAGTCCAGAGTTTAAAAATCGGTGTCATCACCGAACGCGTCCAGGG
>VFHF01000133.1 GCA_009392095.1 SAR202 cluster bacterium | reverse complement strand
CTATACGCCAAGCTCGAATTCTTGAATCCGACCGGGTCATTCAAAGACCGGGGTACTGCGACGATGCTGTCGGTTGCCAGAGAGTATGGCGTGAACGAGTTAGTCGAAGACTCGTCAGGTAACGCCGGAGCTTCCGTTTCAGCCTACGCCGCCCGCGCCGGGATCAAGTCCCACATATTCGTGCCCGCCGACGCCCCCGAGGCAAAGCTCCGGCAGATAAAGGCATACGGAACAGAGGTTCACCCCATCGAGGGGCCACGGGAGGCCGTCACGGCTGCCGCCATCGCGTACTCCCGGGAACACGGTCTGGTTTACGCGTCCCATATGCTCAGTCCATATTTCGCCGAAGGCACCAAAGCCTTCGCCTACGAGGTTGTGCGACAGTTTGGGGAAGCGATGCCCGAACACGTTGTCTTTCCGGTGGGTAACGGCTCCCTTCTGATTGGGGCGTTCAATGGCTTCAAAGAGCAACGTGATTCAGGGCTGATAGAAAAATTCCCACGCCTGCACTGCGTCCAGTCGAGAAGTGTCATGCCTTTGGTTGCGGCCTTCAACGGGGAAGTATGGAATTCGGGCTCTGCCCGCAAAACCGTTGCTGGAGGAATATCCATTGCCGCGCCGTCTCGCCAGTGGCAGATCCTGGAGATACTCCGGCTAACGGGTGGGTCGGCCGTCGCGGTTGAGGAATCGGGCATCCTGCAGATGCAAAGGGACCTGGCGGAAGAGGAAGGCATCTTCGCCGAACCGACTTCGGCAGTAGCCTTCGCAGGACTGGAAAAATTGTCCGAACACGGCGTCATTAATGAAGGCGATACAGTGCTTGTTCCGGTCACCGGGTTTGGCCTCAAAGATGAGCCGCCACCGCCGTGCCCTTCGCCGGTCGCATGATCGATGTGCCGGTGGATGAATGGGCCAAGGTGGTGATGTCTACATCCACGGCCTGCCGTCCGAGTGACGCTGAGAAACAAGCTGCCCGTGACGCAGCATAAGCAAGGTCTAAGGCTGGAAAATCGCCACCGCATCGGCCGCCCTGACCCCTTGTCCTGTGGGCAGGACCATCAGCGGGTTGATGTCCAGTTCAGCGAGGCTGCCTTCGAGTTGGGCTCCCAATTGAGAAACGCGCACTAGGGTATCGGCCAGGGCGGCGATGTCGGCTGCGGGCTGTCCCCGGAACCCCTCCAATAGGCGGGCCCCTTTAACTTCGGCAATCATCTGTAGGGCATCGCTTTCGTCGATGGGACAGAGGCGCAGGGAAACGTCGTTGTAGACCTCGACCATCACTCCGCCGGAGCCAAAGAGAATTGTTGCTCCCAACTGGGAGTCGTAACTGACTCCAACTATCACTTCCACGGCGTTGGAGACCATCTCCTGTACGAGCACTCCATTCATACCTGCGCCGGCGTTCGCAGCGTTAGACGTTACCTCATCGTAAGCCGCCCGCACTGCAGCTTCGTTGTCGAGTCCCAACTTGACCAGCCCGGCCTCTGTTTTATGTGGTACCCCGGTAACATCTGCTTTCAACACCACCGGGTATCCAATCTCATTTCCCGCTTCCACCGCGGCGTCCGCGGTCTGAACTAGGGTTTCCGTGGTGACCGGCACGCCCCACTCAGCCAACAGGTGTTTGCTCTGGTGCTCTGAAAGTGCGACCCCGCCCTTCACGGCCAGCTTGTTTGCAACAGCCTGTTGCTCGGTGGTGATGCTTGGAATCGCAGGGAAACCAGCTTGGCCTCGGCGCCCAAGCCAGATGTGGTAATCAAGCAGACTGCGGATACCGGTTGCCAACCGGTTGGGGGTGTAGAACACCGGGATGCGAGCCTTTTTCAACGTATCCAGGCCCGCAGATTCTCTCCGGCTGCCTGTCCAAAGGAACGCCAGAGCCATCTTTTTGTCCAGGTCCCGCTGGGCGATAACCTGCTCTGCCTGGGCGTCGCCGCCGGAGCTGGCCACCACCAGCGTGCCCATCGCCGGGTCGTTGGCCATGAACTGCATAATCTCCGGGAAGGAATCGCTGTTGGCGAATCCGGTGACGTCCGAAGGATTGGACGCCCATCCGAACCCTTTCAACACACCGTTGATTCCGTCCCGAGCGGTGTCGTTGAGTTCAGGCAGGTCCAAGCCCACCTGGCCGCACATGTCGGCCGTCAGGGAGCTGATTCCTCCGGAGTGGGACACCACTGCCAAGCCCTGGGCCGGTGGTGGCGGGGAGTTGGCCAGAAGGTTGGAAACTTCCAAAAGCTCGTCATAGTCAGCGACTCGAATCACACCGTACTGGGACAGCGCGGCGTCGTAAAGCGCGTCCAGGCCGGTGAGCGCGGCGGTATGCGACTGGGCCGCCTTGGCGCCCAGGTCCGACCGGCCGATCTTGATGAGGACGATTGGCTTGCCGCGTTCCGCAGCGAGCTTGGCTATCTCGATAAATTTGCTGGCGTCTTTGAATCCTTCCACGAATCCAGCAATCACTTTGGTGTCATCGTCATCTAGCAGGTAACGCACGAAATCCGAGAAATCCAGGTCGGCCTCGTTGCCCGTTGAGATGATGTAACTCAGTCCGATGCCACTGTCCAACGCCCGGTTCAGGAACGGCCCGAATGCCGACGCGCCGCTCTGGCAGACCAACCCCACTGGCCCGCTGAGTCCCTCGGCTCCGCGGGAAGATGAACTGACCCAGATGTTGTCCTTCACGTTGGCCAACCCCAGGCAGTTGGGGCCGCTTATTCGCAGTCCCGATTCCCTGGCGAATTCCCCTAAATGGGCCTGAAGGTCCCTCCCTTCCTGAGTCCCCCGCTCTGAGAACCCTGCGGAGATAACGATGGCCGCTCTGGTCCCCTTCTGGTGACATTCGTTCAGCACATTCAGGACCTGCCCAGAGGAGACAACCACGCCGACCACGTCTGGGACTTCGGGAAGGTCGCTGACGCTGGGATAGCACTTGACACCCATGACTTCGTCGTAACGTGGGTTCACTGGATAGACGCTGACCTGGTCCCCTGCCTTCAACGCCGCGGCCAGCATCCGGCCGCCGTATTGCAGACGCGGCGTGGCCCCGACGACGGCGATCGAGCGGGGATTGAGCATCTTGTCGATAGAGGAAAGTTGGTCGTCGGTCCAGCTGGTCACGTGCGGCTCCATAGGTTTTGATGACAGGATTTATAGGCGTCTGAGAAATCTCAGTCCGAGACTACCATGCTTTTGCATCAACTGGGAACACCTAAAATGCCACCAACCAGTCATGCGTAAACAGTAAGCAGGCTCGCCATATGCTAAACTCCCTTCAGTCTGGGACTCAGGCTGAAAAATAGGCCGGTCCGACAGGAGAAAAGTATGGCTTCCAATGTGGTCCTTTCAAATGAAGAATTCAACGTGGTCGGCAGCAGGCCCATCCGCCACGACGGCAACGATAAGGTAACCGGGCGGGCGCGCTACAGCGCCGATATGACTCTTCCTAGACTACTTCATGGGAAGATTCTGCGCAGCCCCCACGCCCACGCGCGAATCAAGGCCATCGACCCCACCCGAGCCCTGGCTCTCTCAGGCGTGAAGGCAGTGGTGACCTCTGCGGATTTCGCTCAGCCGAGCGGCAAGGTAGCCGACTTGGGTGAAGGTGCAATGGCCAACCCCAAGTGGATTAGCAACAACTGTATGGCCTCCGAAAAGGCCCTATACAAAGGCCACGCCGTAGCGGCAGTGGCAGCGACCAGTCTGCAGGTAGCGGAAGAGGCACTTGCATTGATTGACGTGGACTACGAGGTCCTGCCGGCCGTGACCGACATCATCGAGGCCATGAAAGACGATGCCCCTGTTTTGCACGAGCGCCTGGCCAACTCTCAAAATGTGGATATCCGTCCCGGTGGACTGCGCGACGATGATGATGCGGGGAAAGCTACGAATATCTCCAACCATTTCGTCTTTGAGCTGGGCGACGCTGAAAAAGGGTTCAAAGAAGCAGACATCATAGTGGAACGGGAGTACCGGACCGCCACCGTGCATCAGGGTTATATCGAACCCCACTCCGCAACCGCGATGTGGGGCGAAGACGGAAAATTGACCGTTTGGTGCAGCAGCCAAGGCCATTTTCAGATTAGAGACCTCACAAGCCTGGTCCTTGGCATCCCTGTTTCCCAGATCAAGGTAGTGCCCATGGAAATCGGCGGAGGCTTCGGAGGAAAGACGGTTATCTACCTGGAACCGGTGGCCGCCGCGCTCTCCAAGAAAGCGGGGCGCCCAGTGAAGATTTCCATGGCCCGCCCCGAGGTATTTGAAGCAACCGGCCCAACCTCCGGTAGTTTTATTCGTGTGAAGATCGGCGCCAACAAAAAGGGGATGATCACCGCAGCGGACGTCACTATGATGTACGAAGCCGGCGGTTTCCCTGGCTCTCCCATAGTTCAGGCCTGTCAATGCGTTTTGACTCCCTACGAGGTCGCCAACGGCAGAATCGAAGGCTACGACGTGGTGGTCAACAAACCCAAAGCCGCCGCCTACCGCGCCCCGGGTGTGCCGGCCGCGGCCTTCGCTACGGAATCTGTCATCGACGAGATCTGCGAGAAGCTTGGCATGGACCCGCTGGAATTCCGGGTCAAGAACGGCACCCAAGAAGGGAGTCGCCGGATTCCTGGCCCAGTGTTACAGACCGTGGGCTATCAAGAAACTTTGGCCGCGGCCATGCAAACCGACCACTACAAATCAACCCTTGAAGGCCCGAACCGGGGCCGGGGTGTTGCCGCTGGGTTCTGGTTCAACGGTACCGGACCGGCCTGCGCAACCGCCAGCGTGAATGGCGATGGGACCGTGAGCCTGACCGAGGGGTCGCCCGACATCGGCGGAGGTCGGGTATCTATGGCCATTCAGATGGCTGAGGTGTTGGGAATTCCCGCTGAAGATGTGCACCCATCGGTGGGCGACACCGATGCCGTGGGATACACTTCATTAACCGCCGGTAGCGGCGCCACATTCAAGTCTGGCTGGGCTTCTTATGAGGCGGCCCATGATATTAAGCAGCAGATCATCGAGAGGGCTGCGCGGATCTGGGAAATTGATGTCAAAGACGTGGAGTTCAAAGAGGGCCTTGCTTCTCACAAGTCGGACCCTGAGTTGAAGTTAAACTTCAAACAGATCGCGGCGCGGTTGAATAGCACCGGTGGCCCAATTGTAGGCCGGGGCAATGTGAATCCGGCGGGCGTCGGCAATGCCTTCGCCGTGCACATAGTAGATGTGGAAGTTGACCCAGATACCGGTAAAGTAGACGTCCTACGCTACACCGCCCTTCAGGACGTCGGAAAGGCCGTCCATCCGAGTTATGTGGAAGGTCAATTGCAGGGTGGTGTGGCCCAGGGGATCGGTTGGGCGCTCAACGAGGAGTACGTTTACAACGACTCGGGCGAGATGTCCAACTCGTCGTTCTTGGACTACCGGATGCCCACTAGTTTAGACCTGCCGATGATCGACACCGTTATTGTCGAGGTAGCCAATCCGGGCCATCCTTTCGGAGTCCGCGGGGTTGGTGAAGTGTGCATCGTGCCTCCCATGGGCGCGGTGGCCAACGCCATCCACAACGCCGCGGGAGTCCGCATGGACGTGCTCCCCATGTCTCCGGCCAACGTTCTAGAAGCCCTTTGGGCCAAAGACGGGGAATAGGGAGCCAAAAAGTCCGGAGAGGATTTCGCTCTCACCTGAAGCTAATAACAAACACCCCGGCTCAATTGCCGGGGTGTTTGTGACTATAAGGAATGATTCGATGACTCAGCCTGGCCCGTCGACCAACACCGGCCCAGAATTCGTTAGGGAAATGGCGCGGAGCTTCTGGTATTCCGCCATCTTGCGCGCCGCGATCAAGCTAGATGTCTTTGCCCTCTTGGAAGACCGGGCCCTCACCTACCAGGAAGTTGCCGATTCCCTGGGTGCGTCGCCAAGGTACACTCAAGCCTTCCTGGACTGTTGTGTAGTCCTGGAGTTGCTGGAAGAATCGACCGGAAAATTCACCAACTCCTCAAACGCATCCAGCTTTTTGGTCAAAGGAAAGGATTCCTACGTTGGAGACCATGCCCTGCATCATACGAACACCTGGGTTTCCTGGGGCCGCTTGGACGAGGTCATCAAGGACGGCAAGACTATTCTGCCATTCGAGACCGGGTTCGTAGACCCAGACACCTACTGGACCAATTACATGACCGGCCAGCACAACCGGGCGACCTCGGGTCAATCCCGCCAATTGGTCGAGAACGTCGATCTTCTAGACAAACGAAATCTCATCGACCTGGGCGGCGGGGCCGCCAGCTACAGTATCGCCCTCTGTGAAGCCAACCGGCAGCTTAAGGCAGTGGTTGTCGATCAGAAAGAGCCGCTAAGAATCGCCCGGACTCTAGTTGAGCAAAGCAACCTGACGGACCGGATAACCCTGCTGGAAGGCAGCTTTTTTGAGAGCGACCTCGGGACTGGATATGATGTTTGCTTGATCTCCGGGGTTGTCCTGATCTTGCCTGAAGAAGACTGCCAAAAGCTGTTCAAGCTCGCTTTCGAGATCCTTGCGCCTGGTGGACTGGTCATAGTCCAAGACTATATGCGCCTTGAAGACAGCCCCGAACGCAAACGCCTGGATACCCTAGAAGACCTTTATGTCTTAGTGGTCTTCAACCCCAGAGCAGGTGACCGCGAAGGCGCCGAAGTCGTCTCATGGCTAGAAGATGCGGGATTCAATACCCCGAAGACGATCCCTTTGCCGACTCAGTTGGGCCTGATCACGGCGGAAAAGGCAGCGGCACCCTAGGTTCAGAGTTTCTGATCGATGTGTCAGTAATACGAGCAGGCAACAGGAGGAACGATTGAGCTACCTGGGACGGTCGATAAAAAGGTTCGAAGACGCCCGATTGGTAATCGGTGATGGCGTATTCATAGACGACATCAAATTGCCGGACATGCTTCATGCCGCTGTGGTGCGCAGCGTACACGCCCACGCCCGCATCCGTTCAATAAATGTCGCCGATGCCATAGAGCTAGATGGGGTAGTGGAAGTCCTTACTGGGGCTGACCTCGCTGGTAAATTACCGGACCTGCCGATCAGACCCATGGGCGATCGTTCTGTGGACGAATTCAACCCACCGGAACATCCGGTGCTGGCCCAGGACAAAGTGTGTTACGTTGGCCAGCCTGTAGCGGTGGTGGTGGCCAAAAACCCATACCTGGCCAGGGACGGCGCCGAATTGGTGACCGTGGACTATGAGCCTCTCACCCCGGTCGTAAACCCAGTTGACGCCGCCAACGAAGATGTGCCGGTCATCCACCCACACTTGGGGACCAATGTGGCGATGCGGTCGGTCCAAGAGGGCGGTGACATTGAAAAGGCATTTGCCCAAGCTGCTCACATAGTCCGTCAGAGATACGAGATTCCCCGCCTTGCGCCGTCGTCTATGGAAACGCGGGGCGTCATCGGCAATTACGACGTCTCCAGCGATCTGCTGACCGTTTGGGACTCCACTCAAGCGCCCAACCAGATCAAAAGGTATCTGGCGCAAATGCTCGGCCGGCCAGAAGAGTCCATTCGCGTTGTGGCCCCCGATGTGGGTGGCAGCTTCGGCATCAAAGATTGTCTGTTCTCTGAAGATGTCCTGATGCCCTTCCTTGCTCTGCGGTTACAGAAACCGGTTAAATGGGTCGAGGACCGCCAGGAGAACCTGATCACCTACCATGGTAGGGGCATGAGCCTGGATGTGGAGGTGGCCGTCGATAAAAAGGGTGTGATACTGGGCATACGGGCGAGTATCCTGGCGGATATTGGGGCCTATTTTTATTTCACAACTCCCTTCCCGTTGTTCAATGCTGCCCGCCGGATAACCGGGCCCTACGACGTCCCCGCAGTGAGGGTGGACCTGTTAGGCGTTATCACCAACAAGACTCCTGTCGCCGCCTACCGGGGCACCGGAAGCCCGGAAGCAGCCTTCTGTATCGAGCGGACACTGGACCTGATCGCTAAGGACCTGGGACTGGACCCGGCAGAGATCAGGCGTAGTAACTACATCTCCAAAGATGCATTCCCTTATAAGTCCTGCACCGGCAACATGTATGATTCGGGCGATTATCTGCTGGCGCTAGACCGCGCCTTAGAGTTGGTTGAATACTCGGCGTGGCGAGAAAAGATTAAGCATCGACGGCCAGTTGATCCTTATCTCGGCGTCGGACTGGCGACGTTCATAAAATCTTCCGGAGCGGGGGGAGAACACCGGGTTGAGAGCGCGCGAGTAAGGATAGACTCTTCCGGGCAGATCGACGTCTACACCGGCGTTTCGCCTCACGGCCAGGGTACCGAGACTACATTTGCCCAGATCGCAGCAGAAACACTGGGAGTGGACCCCAGCCAGGTCCGAGTACACCACAGCGATACTGCCATATATCCTCATGGCATCGGCACCAGCGCCAGCCGGGGCCTTATCATCGGCGGCTCCGCCGTCCAACTGGCCCTTCAGGAAGCGCGCGAGAAGTTAGCCGGCTTCGCGTCCAAGTTCTTTTCCTGCCCTGCAGCGGATATCAAGTTTTCGGATGGAGGAGTCTTCGATCTTCATCATCCTGACACAAAGATCCCCTTTGAAAAACTAGCGGGGATGGAGTCGGGACTGGACTTTGAGCATGAGTACACCCTTCCCCAAAGCCCTGTCTCATTCGGTGCCCATGCAGTGGTGGTAGAGGTGAACCACGACACGCTGGCATTGAAGATCCTGCGCTATGTTGGTGTCCATGATTGTGGGCGAATCATCAATCCCATGATCGTCGAGGGTCAGATTCATGGCGGGATAGCCCAAGGTATTGGGCAAGCTCTTACTGAAAGCATCGTCTACAGCGAGGAAGGACAACCTCTAACTGGCAGCCTGATGGACTACGCTCTACCAAGGTCGACAACGATCCCTGACCTAACACTGGACACGGTCGACACAATCTCGCCAACCAATCCTTTGGGCTCCAAAGGCATAGGTTCAGTCTCCACCGTTCCCTCCCCGGCAGCGATTGCCAACGCCGTGATGAATGCCATCTCTCCCTCCGGTGTCCGCCACATCGACGCCCCTTATACTCCTGAGAGGTTATGGAGGGCTATTCGGGAGCACGGGACGGTCAATGGCTAATTCACCCTATATAACCCCGCGCTGCGACAAATCCTGAAGCGCCTGCGCATCCAGCCCTAGCAGGTCGCGATAGACTAGATCGTTGTCGTGGCCGACGGGCACAGAGCCGCGCCAGATCTTGCCGGGGGTTTTCGAGAATTTGGGGACTACGCCAATCCCCTTCACGGTCTTGCCCAGTTGTTCGTCCTCCCACTCCACGTGGATACCCCGTTGCTGGTAGTGTGAGTTCTCGGCCATTTCCTGGGCATTCATGATCTTGCTACAACCCACCTGGACGTCGTTCAGCGCCGTTACAACCTCGTCCATCGTCCGTTCCTCCACCCAACCCCGCAGGATGGCGTCGAACTCGATTCCCTGAGGGGACTCGATCTCGCGCCGGGCCGAGACCCATTTCTCATTGTCCGGGTCCAGACCGAGCACAACGCACACCCGGGAGTAAACGACCGGTCCGATGGCGGCCACCACTACCCAGCCGTCCTTGGCTTTAAAGGTGTCCCACGGTTGGGCGTTGCCGGCCTTGTTACCCGCTCTCTCCCGCACCATTCCCAACTCGTGGTAGGCGATCATCGTCCCCGACAAGATGCGGTGCACCGCCTCGAATTGGGCCAGGTCGATCACCTGACCTTCTCCAGTCCGTTGGGCGTGGATATACGCTGCCAGAGACGACCAAAGGCAAAAAAGCGCGGTGATGTAATCGGCCGTCCACGGCACGGCCCGCGATGGCGGGTCGGGGTCGGGATTTCCAGCTAAGTTCATCATTCCGCCGAAAGCCTGGGCGGTGAAGTCGTATGATGCGCGTCTGACGTATTCGGGGTCGCCGTCCTGCCCGAAACCGGAAACGTGGCAGATCACGATGCTTGGATTGGCCTCAAGAATGGTCGCATCATCCAGCCCCCATTTGTCGTAGGTGCGGGCTTTGGAACTCTCCATCCAGATATCGGTGCGCCGGATGAGATTGAGGAAAATCTTTTGCCCCTCCGATGTACTGAAATCCAGAGTCGTGTAGTAGGTGTTCCGCCGGTCCTGTACCCAGGAACTGGCTACCTGTTCGCCATCCGGAGATTCGATGGGGAACTCTGCATGCCGCCAGTCCTCGCCACCTCCGGGCCGTTCGATGTGGATGACCTCGGCGCCCATCTCCGCCGCCATACCGGCAGCCACGGGCTCGGCCACGATGGTGCCTGTCGACAGGACCCGAACACCCTGCAACGGGCCGAATTGTTCCAATAATAACGAAGGTCCTTGCGGCCCCATCAAAGGCCTCCTTGGTCAGCTAAAGGTGGAAAGTTCTATGATCTCTGCGCTCTTGCGGTCTCCGTCAAGTTCGAGCACCGCAACCTGGCCCAATCGCCGTATCTGTTTGGGCAGGCTGGGGCTGCCTGGGTTCAACATCAATATCCCCTGGAACTCTTCAACCACTGGATAATGGGTGTGGCCGAAAATCACGATATCGACCTGTGTGTCAAATACTTTCTCAAGGGCGGTGGTTAGAGAAGTGTCCGGTGGGAAATGCTTGGACAGAGGACTGAACTCAGTGACTTCCTGGGCCATGCCCGGCACCAACAGGTCATGGATTAGGCCGATGGTATGTCCACCAAGATTTAGGACACGAAACATGTCCACCACCCGGGCATCTTCGTTGAAATGTGCCTTGGCGCCCAACTCAACAGCATAGACCGGAGCGATCTTCTCCAGCCAGTCGAGGCATGAAGGTTGGTAGATGTCACCAGCATGGATTATCGCGTCCACGCCCTCAAAGGCTGATACAACCTCCTGCGGTGGTTCCTCACCAACGCTGGGGTTGTGGGTGTCGGAGATTACTCCCAATCGCATCGTGTGAACTCCGTACTATTCTGGGGTAATGTGCGCCTCCGGTATTCTACACGCAAACTATCACTGCCCTGTTGGTACAATCCCAGGTGTGTTTCGCCAAACCTACTAGACTAAGGAGGTTGACTAGATGTCAACGCACAACGAAAACTCGCGTCCATGCATGTCCATCGCTGAACACAATCTGACACTGGACCAGGTGCAGGCGGCCATGAAAGCGATGATGGACCAGGCCCAGGCAACATCGGAAACGCCGGTCTGCATGGCTATCGTCGACGCTTCCGGGAACATGGAAGCCTTCGCCAAGATGAACAATGCCCGGGTGTTCACTCGAAGGCACGCCGTTCGCAAGGCCTACACCGCCGCCATTCTGGGCATCAACAGCGGCGATTGGGGACAGAATATGTCCAGCATCGGCCAAAGTGTCAGTGAGAACGGCGACCCGATGATCACCTATGAACAGGGCGGCGTAACCATCATCCAGAACGGCTCTATCCTGGGCGGTATCGGTGTTGGTGGTATACGCGGGCACAACGCTGATGATGAACTGGCTAAGGTCGGGTTGGCGGCGATGGGGCTTTAGGTTAGGCGTCGGGATTGGGCACGTCGCCGGTGATTCCGCTGGCTACCAGGTCGTCGATCTCGCTGGTCGAAATGCCCAGCAGGCCGCCCAGCACCTGGTAATTGTGCTCACCCAGCGATGCCGCCGGCACAGTCGTTTGCCTGGGGCTCTTGGATAGCACCCAAGGGAGAGTCGTCTGCTTGTAGATGCCCGCTTCCGGGTGGTCGACCACATCCCAGAACCCCCTGGCATCCAGGTGGGGCTCGACGATGGTATCGCTGCCCTTGAGCACCGCACCGGCGGGCACTCCCTCCGCTTGGAGCAGGTGCATGGCCTGGTAGTGATCGCATTGGTGAGTCCATGACGAGATTATCTCGTCCAATGCGTCATGGTTTTCGCGGCGGCCCTTAGCGTCTTGGAACCTGGCGTCAGTTTCCAATTCAGGCTGACCAATGGCCCGGCATAGACCAGCCCACTCGTCTTGGGAGCCAACCGAGACCGCAACCCACATGTCGTCACCCGTGCATGGGTAAACGCTTTGAGGCGCCATATCCCGGTGCCTGTTTCCCATTGTCCCGGCCACCCGGCCGCTAACCGAGAAATCCAGTACCGATTCGCCAAGCAGCATGGAAGTGACTTCCCTTTGGGAGAGGTCGACTAGGCATCCGTGGCCGGTCTGGCGCCGCCGCCTTAACGCAGCCATCAGCGCGCCGAAGGTCAAGATACCCACAACTGGATCGGGAAAGACCTCGTTGGTCATTAGAGGCAGCCCGTTGTCGTATCCGGTGATCGAGGCTAGACCCGCCGTCTGTTCCAGGGTGGAGCCGAGGGAGCCATAGTTGGCTTCGGGGCCGGTAGCTCCCTGGCTGCTGATCTTCAGGTAGACCAACATCGGATTTTCTCGGGACATGGCTTTATAGCCCAGGCCCAGCCGGTCCATCACCGATCCGCGGTAATTCTCCACCAACACGTCGCTGACCCGGACCAGGCCAAGGAAAAGTCTCTTCCCGCGAGGGTCGGTCAAGTCTAGTGTGACCGACAGTTTGTTGATGTTCCGGTGCACGTGGTGCGCGGTGCGGTCCCAGGGGCGTTCACCCTGGTCTCCGCCGGGGTATACCCGTGGGTCGCGGGGCCCCGGCCTGGCCCGGCCCCGATTGATGTCCATCCGGGATCGGGACTCCAGCTTAATCACCTCGGCCCCCATGAAGCCAAAAAACATGGTCGCGTAGGGCCCGGCCGCCACTTGGCTCAGGTCCAATATCCTCAGTCCGCTTAGTGCAAGGTCGTTAGTCGTCATATTTGGCCTATTCCCCGCCTTCAGGCGCAAGTTGGGACAAGTCCTCGCGGGAAAATCCCAGACGTCCGCCCAAGATCTCTTCATTGTGATCGCCCAAATTGGGAGCAGGAAGTAATCTCCATGGGTCGTCGCCCATCCGGAACGGTGCGCCTGGGTGGGTCACTTCGCCGAACATTGGGTCCGGCAGGGGCTTAAAGAATTCCCGGTCTACCATCTGCTGTGCGACCAATAGATCCTCGACCGTGGCCACGTATCCGGTGATGGTCCGTAGCGCCTGGAGGGTATGGTAGATCTCCTCTTTGGGCTTGGTAGCGGCCCAGTTTCCGACTACGACCAACAGTTCCTGCTGGTTAGCGCGTCGCGCTTCTTGGGTGGTGAACCTAGGGTCTTCCGCAAACTCGGGCACGCCCATCAGTTGACATACCTTGGGCCAGGTGCCCTGCTGAACTCCGCTTTCCAAGCCCGGACTGACCCAGCCGTCCTTGGCTCGTACCAAGTTGGTTGGTCGCCGAACCGGTGTGTGGCCGAACTGTTCGTTGATGGACGAATGGATCTGGGCCACGGTCATCACGTCCATCGCCGAGATGTCCACATGCTGCCCATAGCCCTGGGCGTCTCTGACATGGAGTGCAAGCATGGCCGCGGAAAAGGCGCTTATGCCAGTGGTGTAGAGCGCAGACTCACCACCGACCTTCAATGGTTCACGGTCGGGCAGGCCGACGGTGTACATCAATGCGCCAATGGCCTGGGCTACGATGTCCGACCCCTTGTAGTCGCGGTACGGCCCTGACTGTCCGAAGGGGGTGACGGAAACGTAGATCAGGCCGGGATTGATCTCTGCTAGAGAGTTATAACCCAGTCCAAGGGATTCTAGGTATCCAGGGGCAAAGCTCTCAACCAGTATGTCGCTTTCCTGGGCCAGTCGTCTCACGGACTCGGCCTGGCCAGGCGTCTCTAGATCGAGGGTGATGCTTTTCTTGCTGGTGTTCAGGTAGGCGAAAAGGGCACTGCGTTCGAGTCCGGATTCGCCTCTCATTATCGGCTCAGACTGCCTAGATGAGTCCCCCGTGAAGGGCGGCTCGACCTTGATGACCTCAGCGCCCAACCCGGCCAGGAACTTGGCGCAGAAAGGCCCGGCCACCCCCTGGCTCAAGTCGAGGACTTTTATATCGCTGAGGACTCCGGCGTTATTTCCCATGACGATCATTCATAGGTCTCAGGTTCACCTAGATACCGGTTCGACATGCCATATTAACCGAAAACGGGGCAGCGCAAACGGCCCTGGCCGCCGAATCGTAAAAGTTGTATCTACTGCATCCCGGTGGACATTCCAATTAGGCATCGCTAATATCCCCTAATAATGACCAACCAACAGACACAAAACCGGGCGTCACTGTGACGTTAGACGGATTATTGCCTGGAGTCCGGGTGCTTGATGTGGGGCAGGGAATCTCCGGCCCCTATTGCGCCAAAATCATGGCCCAGATGGGCGCGGAAGTGATCAAGGTTGAACCCCCAGAAGGCGAAGAAGCACGGAGCATGGGACCCTTCCCCGGCGGCCAACCACATCCCGAAAAAAGCGGCCTGTTCCTGGCCCTGAACGCTAACAAATATGGCATCACCCTTGACCTCGATTCAGCTGACGGAGCGAAAGCGTTCCTGAAGCTGGCGACAACCGCCGATATAATTGTCGAGAACCCGCCGCCGGTCTCGTTGGAGGACCGAGGACTTGGCTTCCAAGCTCTAAATGACGGCAATCCCGGTCTCATCTTCACCTCCATCACGCCCTTCGGCAACCGAGGTCCCTACATGGATTTCAAGGCCACTGACTTGGTCCTCTACCATATGAGCGGCCACGCCCACGGCCTGTTGGGGGCGGTGAAGGATCCGGACAGCGACCCGCCGATCAGGGCCGGCGGGCATCAGGCGGAGTTGGTGGGCGGCATGGCCGCGGCAACTGCTACTATCATGGCTCTCTACCGCAAACGCATGACCGGCCAAGGCGCCCGAATAGATATCTCGTCTTTCGAAGCGATGGTCACTCAGTTGATCAGCGGCCTGGCCAACAGCGCCTACGGCAGACCCGCGCCGCCCAGGGACCTGGCCAAGGTGGAGGAAGCGGCCATCGGCGGTATGGTCGGCGCTATCGGAGGCATTCTGCCCTGTAACGACGGTTATGTGGCAATCTCCCCCAGAGAGGACGCCCAATGGGAACGGTGGCTCCTGGTGATGGGAAGCCCTCCCTGGGCGGCCGATGACCGTTACGCCACCCGCGACGCCCGGCAGAAGAACTCTCCGGCGCTGTGGAACCTGCTTAGTGAGTGGAGCGTGAACCATTCCAAGCATGAGATTGCACGTATGGGCCAGGAACAACGCGTCCCCTGCTTCCCGGTTAACACGGTTCTGGACCTACTCAGTGACGAGCACCTGGCCCACCGCGAATTCTTCGTAGAGATGGAGCATTCCGTTGCGGGCACCCTCAGATATCCCGGTGCAGCTTACAAGTTCTCTAACACTGAACTGCCTCTGGCAGCCCGCCCGGCGCCCCTCTTGGGCCAGCACAACCTGGAGATACTGGTGGGCCTGGCTTAGCCGATGAACGAACTGCCGCTGAACGGAATCCGGGTGCTGGACCTTAGCTGGATCATCGCCGGCCCAACGGCGACACGTTTCATGGCCGCCATGGGCGCTGAGGTGATCAAAATAGGGAGCGCCCGCCGCCCCGACCCGTCCACCAGAGGAGCTCCTTTCCAGGCTTACAACCAGTCCAAGATCTACGCCTCGCTCAACATATCCACACCAGAAGGATTGGCGCTGGTCAAGCAACTACTGGCCATCTCCGACGTGGTCATCGAGAACTTTGCCGCGGGAGTCATAGAACGCTTGGGATTGGGCTATGAAGCGGTCAGTGCTGCTAGGCCCGATATCATAATGGTGGCCTCATCTGGAACCGGGCATTCCGGGCCCCACAAGGACTATGTGGCCTATGGGAGCCTGCTACAGCACTATACCGGCTGGAACTCGATCTCAGGCTACCCAGAGCGGGAGCCGGTAACCGGAGGACTGTGGGCCGACCCGTGGGTTGGGATGGAGCTGGCCATGGTTACCTCGGCCGCCCTGAACAACCGGGCGTTGACCGGCCAGGGGCAATATGTTGATTTCTCCATGGCTGAAGCCCTGAACGCCAGCATCCCGGAAGCGCTCTTGGACTATCAGATGAACGGACGTGTGAAAGAACCGATGGGGAATCGGGACGACTGGTACGCCCCACACGGCGTCTACCATTGTTCGGGCGCCGACCGCTGGGTCGCCATCGCCGTCACCAATGACGAAGAGTGGGTCTCGTTGTGCCAGGTGATCGGGAGGCCGGAACTGGCATCCGACCCGCGTTACACCGAAGCAGCCGGACGTCGGGACCATCAGGACGCACTTGACGCTGCCATCACCGAGTGGACGTTGCAACACGAAGACGTCAATGTCATGCAATTGCTGCAACAGGTAGGTGTGCCCTCCGGACCGTCGCAGGACATACTCAGGGTGTTTAACGAACCTCAGTTGAGCGAAGCTGGCTACTTCACCAACCTTCGGACTAGCGACGGGGAACTTCGGGACCTGCCCGGACTCCCTTGGCAGTTTGACGGAGAACCGGGCCCTTACCTCACTGCGGCGCCGGTGCTCGGCCAACACAACGAATATGTCTATCAAGAACTGCTGGGGCTGTCCGGGCCGGAGGTCGACCGGATGGTCGAAAAGCAAATAATCTACTGAACTTGCCGCTAGACCCGCATGGGAGATTAGACATGGGCATCCTCTACGAGAAAAAAGGCCATATCGCCTACGTAACGATCGACAACCCCGATAAAGGCAACATCCTCGACCATCAGACATCTGATGAGATCAGCGAGGTGTGGAAAAACATCTGGGAGGACTGGGAAGTCCGCGTCGCCATACTCACCGGCACCGGTGACCGGCATTTTTGTGCCGGCCACAACTTGGCGCCTCCGCCGGGCGTTTCCGAAGAAGACCTGAACCGAATCCGCACAGAGAACATCTTCTGGCCGCTTTCCGGGACCGTTAACGGCGCCAAGATAGGCGCCGACGGGCAGTTGGGCGACCACTACCCCCGCATCTGGAAACCGGTCATTGGGGCCATCAACGGATGGGCGGCCGGCGCTGGCTTCTACCTGATGCTCACATCCACGGACATCCGCATCGCATCCGAAGAACACGCCCAATTCAAATTCGCCCTGCTGAGCCAGGGTTGGGTCGGCAACGGGCCTGGTGCGACGTTCCTGACACGCCAGGTCTCTCACGCCGACGCCATGAGAATTTTGCTCACCGACGAGGCCTTCGACGCTAAAGAGGCGCTGCGCATCAGCCTGATTAACGAGGTTGTTCCCCATGGCCAGTTGATGGCTCGGGCCGAAGAGATCGCTAATCGCATCGCCGGGATGCCTCCGGTTGCGGTCCGCATGATGAAGGAGTTCTCCATCAGGTTCCGGGATATCCCAATCTCAGAGGCCTGGCGGGTCCAAACCCTCTATAATACCCTGTTGACTCAACTCACCACCGATGGGGACGAAGGCCGGAAGGCGTTCTTGGAGAAAAGATCGCCCGACTTCACCGGTGGTATACGCCCGAAAGCTCCAGGGTTCCCAGAATTGAGTCCCGAGGAACGGGCGTTGCTGGACGAGACCCGCAGAGAATTGTACGGGTAACCGCTTTTAGCTTATCCTTGTGCCAGACAAATTTCGGGAGGCAGTAAATGCCATACGTAGACAACTCGGGCGTCAGCATCCACTACCACGTTGAGGGCGACGGTCCGCCTCTAGTCATGCAACATGGCCTTACCAACAGCCTCCAGACCTGGTACGCCTACGGATTCGTCGAGGAGTTAAAAAAGGAATACCGGGTGATCCTGGTGGACGCCCGCGGTCATGGACTCAGCGATAAACCTCACGACCCAAATGAATATGACCTGAAGCTACGGGTGCGCGACATCCTGGCGGTGATGGACGACCTGGACGTGGACAAGGCCCACTATATGGGCTATTCCATGGGCGGCCGCATCGGCTTCGGCCTGGTGATGCATGCCTTAGACCGGTTCCATTCGCTGATTCTTGGCGGGATGGGTGCCGACACCGTCAATTCCGATACTCCGCCGCAAGACCGGATCAACACCTTGCGGCAGGGAATGGCACACTACGTGTCCGAAGCTGAGGCCAAGGAAGGCCCCATCGAGGCCGGACGCAGGGAACGGCTGCTGGCGAACGACCCTGAGGCGCTGATTGCTGCGACCACGGCGCCCAAGGGCACTGACGGCGTGCCGAAGTTGCTACCCGGCTTGAACTTGCCCTGTCTGCTCTACTGCGGAGACGCTGACGGGTTTTACCCCGGCTCCAAAGCAGCTGCTGAGGCGATCCCCAATTCGGTTTTCGTGACATTGCCCGGATTGAACCACGGCGAGGCATCCCGTGCCGGCGAGTTGGTCCTGCCTCACGTCACTAGATTTCTCGAACAGGCCGCTGCAAATGTAGCTGCCGGAGTCTAACCATCTTTAGGGTTGGCCATCCCTCAAATGGGCTGGCATTCCCTGAAAGGCCATCAGTAAAACCACATTATAGGTAAACCAAAAGCCCCGGCCCTTAAGGGCCGGGGCTTTTTCTGTCTCTGAAGTAGTAGCCTAATGAACTGATATTCGGTTACAGAAGGCCACCGTGGAAGATGGCGGTCTGCTTACGATAAACTTGGAGGCGTTGGCGTGCGGTTTCAACCACAAACACCCGGCCTTCATCGTCTACTTCTACGGCGATCGGTCCGTTGAACAGCTTCTCCCGCTCCATCAGACCCTGCGCCCTTTCTCTGCCCCTCATCATTCCTGGGTCCAGTTCTAGCCGCTCCCGGCCCCACTTGGACAGGGTTGCATCGCCAGTCATCTGGGTAATATATTTGCCCTCGGCGTCGAACACCTGGAGACGGTCGTTTTTGAAGTCGGTGACGTAGATTATTCCATCCTTATCGACAGCGACTCCAGAGGGCCGGTTGAACTCTCCATCGCCCTTGCCAGGAGAGCCGAACTTTATCAAGAACCGGCCGTCCCGGTCGAATTTTTGTATCCGGTCATTTCGCCAATCGGCCACGTACACGTCGCCATTACGGTCGATCTCTATGCCCCAAGGATAGTTGAACTCGCCATCACCGTCGCCGTTGTGCCCCCATGTGGATATAAATTCCCCATCCTTAGTGAATATTTGAATCCGATGGTTCGCGCTGTCCACTAGATAGAGCCTATCCTCGGCATCGAACGCCAGCCCGGCCGGGCGGTCTATCTCACCTTCGTGGTCTCCAAGGCTTCCCCACTTGCCGGTACAATTCCCGTCCTTGTCAAACACGGAAATCCGGTTGAGCCATTCATCGGATACGTAGGCTATGCCTTCCTTGTCCAGAGCGATCGATGTAGGCCACATGAAACTTCCGTCAGGGGCAGAATCGTCCGCTTCTTCCGGTGGAACTTTGGTGCCGAACTCTCGGACCAGTTCTTCGTCTACCGTGAATACCGTGACCCGTTTGCAGGGGAAAAACGCCGGGGTCTCGGAGCCGCGACTCACCACGTATAGTCGGTTTTCTTGGTCCCGGGTAATCGCCACCGGATAGAAGAATCCGCTCCCACTCCGATTTTCTTGCCTTCCTATGGTATGGCTATATCCGAAAGTTATCGGTGCAATCTCAGTAACCATTTTCTCTCACAAAACGTGCATTTTCATCAGGCTAGTTGCTTCGGACTTGTTACTTCTCGCAGTTACCTGATGAAATCAAACTGTTCGTAGGTAGCCCCAAGAATGGGATTGGCGTCCAGGCCCATCCATTGTTCCAGAAGCGTAGCGTAGGTGCTCCGGAAGTCGTTGTTCCAATGTAGGTCGCCGGAGTCAAGCTTTTCCGGCTCCAGGGATGGGTATTCTCCGTAAAGGCCACCCTTTACCGCATCGCCGATGACGAAGGCCACTCCTCCAGAACCATGGTCCGTACCCGACCCGTTCTCCTGTACACGGCGGCCGAATTCGGTAAACAGCAGGATCACCACTTCCTCGTTGGCGTTGTGCTCCTTCAGGTCCTCGTGGAAATCGCTGATGGCTGTGGAAACATCGGCCCATAGCTTGGGTAGAGTGGTGCTTTGGTTGGCGTGGGTATCGAACGTGCCGGGATTTACGCCGGTGTAGAACACACGGGTCCCGAAGTCCGCAAGATGCACCTGTGCAATGCTTTTCAGCCACTGGGATAGAGGGCTTCCGCCGTACTCAATGCTGGAGGAGTAGATCTGTGGCGCCGTGGTGAGTATGTCGGCTCCTTTGAGCACGTCCAAACCTGTTTGGGAAAGATAATCATTCACGGGGCCGGAGCCGATCATGGGAGCGTACATCCGGGCGAAGATATCTAAGGCCTCACTCCGCTTCTCGGTGGTTTGGATCCCAGTTAGCACTCCGTAGTTGTTTATGTCGCCGATCGAGGCCACCGAGACGCCGGGCGCGGCCAACGCTCGGGGAAGGCCACGGCCAAAGTTTACGGCGGTCAGGATGTTTTCTTTGTTTGGGTCGATGTCGCGAATAGCCTTGCCCAACCATCCGTCAGGGGCCATCTTTTCCGGTTCGGCAGTATGCCAAATGTCCAAGGAGCGGAAATGTGAACGGTTGGGGTTGGGGTAACCGATGCCTTGTAGCACCGCAACCTTACCCTGGTCGTACATATCCTTTATCTGGTCCATACCCGGGTGGAAACCAACTTTGTCATCTACAGCCAGCACCTGGTCCGGGCCGATCTGCAAATTTGCTCGGTAATCCACGTAATGGGGGTCGCTATAAGGAACAAATGTGTTCAGGGCGTCGTAGGCGCCTGTCATTTGAAGTACTACCAGGACCGGGTCTTTCTTGTTGGAGGTCATCGTTTACTCCTCAGTAATTTGAGCGTTTGTACCGCACCGACCGATAGGCAGACGCGAGACGCCTGCTTATTCGGCTAGGCGTATAGATATTCCTTAGTTGCCACAATCATCTGCAGCATCTCACTGACTTGCTTCGAAAACTCTGATGTATCGGTGGACGACACGCCGCTGTTCCGGGCGTTATTCACCAACATCTGGTGGTTCTCATCAGTTAGTTCATAGTGACCCAGCAGCCGAAGGCAGCCCTCAACCAGGTTCTCTGGCGATATGGTGGGCCCTTCAGATGCCAGTCTTTGAACCATATCCTCTATGCCCGGATAGTCCGTATCGCCAACGTAGTCGGCAATGAAGTTGATCCGCCTGACTAGCGTACCACCGTCGATCCAATCCCTGCCCGTATGCCAGCCTTCGACGGACGGCGGATTCAATATCTCTTGGCCCATCTGTTTCATCTCTTCGAAGATGGCCTCAAAGCCCGGCTTAGGCGTAGTCCAGTCGCCGGCCAGACGCAGAGTGCCTATCACTGTCTCAATCGGGCCTTTGATCCTTGCGAAACGGGCTTTCTTGAAGGCGTCAGAGTTGAATAGGACCCGCAGCATGGAACGGATATTGTAATCAGATCTGAAATATTCGTCTTCCAGCATCTTTATGGTTTCTGGGTCCCGGGGTGGAGTGTCCATCCAGGTCGGCACCTGGGCTTCGTCGGCTACAAAAAAGTCATAGATATGACGGGATATGAACCGGGCGGTGGCCGGCTGCCGGCAGAGGATGTCAATTATATCCTCGCCGTTGAAATTGCCTGTGTGGCCCAAGAAGGTCTTCTCGCCTTCGTCGTGGTCGTCGGGGTTGAAGACGAAGGTCGAAGGGTAGCGCCCGTAGGGCTGTGGGGGCACGCCATTGGCGAGCGTCCAGCCGGTGAAAGCCCGGGAACACTCTTTGACATCATCTTCGGTGTAATTGAATTCCCCATCCATTCCCACACCCAAAGAAAACAGCTCCAGCAATTCCCGCCCGTAGTTCTCGTTGATCGCGTCTTTATGGCTGAGACAATTGTCCAAGAAATAGACCATGGCCGGGTCCTTGGAAATCTCGACCAGCAGGTCCCTGAAGCTGCCCATGCCGCACCGGCGGAGCATTTCCCACTCAGCATGGGATGCGATCTGACTCTGATTCTTGCTGTCGGTGTGGCATAGGATGCCATGCCAGAAGAGAATCATCTTCTCTTCCAATTGGCTCTTCGAATTGATCATGCGAAACGCGATGTATTCAGGGACACACCGAATGTGATGGTTCCATTCGATGAAGTAGCGTTCTGCCAGGTCCAGGTCCATGCCATGCGATTCGTCGGTTGGGTTCAACAGTTCTTCAACTGTTTCTTCATATCCCTTCTCTGCACGGGCTTCCAGTTCGTGGTACTGGGCGCCGAATCCGGCCCGCCGCATCAAGTGGCCCATCAAAGCGACATCTTTTTCTGCCATCCACATTTCTCCTTGGCCGCTACCAATCGATAATTAGTGCCTATGCTACCACTTTGAATTTTACTGATTCAAGCAAGCGGCAGTCACGGAAGCTGGTCAATTTTATGCTGAACCGCTATAACTCACCAGTCCCAGCACCGAACCGCGCTTAGGTGGCGCTATTTGGGCTATATTAACTTTGACTATATTACCATTGACTATATAAGCAGCGTTAGACGCAAATTTGACCCAGGCTTCGACAAAGGCCGCGGCCTAGTCTACGCTCCAGTTCCACCACTATTAATCCTGAGGAATCTTGAAATGGCAGAATCCCTGCTAGACTCCGCGAAAAAATTCGTCCCACTGATTAGAGCAAATCTGGATAAAATAGATTCAGATTGCCAACTTCCTCCAGAATTATCTGAAGCAATGGCCCAAGAAGGACTCTTTGGACTGTACGTGCCCAAGATATTGGGCGGACCTGAAATGGACCCGGTCA
>VFHF01000132.1 GCA_009392095.1 SAR202 cluster bacterium | reverse complement strand
GTGGAGGTGGAGCCGTTGTAGAGGGGTCCAGGCTGGGCGAGGAGCTCTATGACTCTAGTCACAACCTGCATCAGGCTAAAGGGCTTGTTGATGTAATCGTCCGCTCCCTGTGACATTGCATGGCGGCGGCTTTCTTCATTATTTATCGAAGACAACATCACCACTTGGATGTCCTGTAATTCAGGATCTGATTCTATCTCCTGACACACCTCGTACCTGTTTTTATTGGGCATCATGATATCCAGGCTCAAAAGGTGGGGTTTGGAGTCGCGGATCATTGGCATTGACTGCACCCCGTCCCTCGTCGTTGCTGCGTCAAAACCTTCTCGATTGAAGACGAAGGCCAGGGACTGGACGATGTTTGGTTCGTCGTCGACGACCAATATATTCCGACCCAGGAAAGTTGTCCCCTCCTTAGGCGCCGATCAGGTCCCATCGGAAGGACTGATAGGACACGATTCTCCGGACTGAAAAAACCAAGAGAATCCGAGGCCACGGCATATAGTTCGGGCTACATTTATTCATATGCAGATTATCAGGGCCGCCTGGGAATACAGTGTGAGAAAGGTGTGAATTGGGTGAGGGAGTCGATTTGATTAGCATTGAAGTGTGGGAAACGCTGGCGCAATGTAGTGATTCCGGAGAGGAAAAGACCTAGATTTTCTTGGTCTTTTCTTCATAGCCTCTCGGAGTAATCACCTTTCCGCCGTGGAGGTAGGTGGTGGAGTTACCGATGACTACGATGGTCACCATGTCCACCGATTTCGCGTCTTTCTCCAGGTCCTGAAGGCTGGTGATCTTGACCCGCTGGCCGGGACGAAAAGCGTCACCGACGATGCCGACCGGGGTGGTTCCGGGCCGGTGTTTCAGCAGTATCTCCCTGGCTTCCAAGAGCTGGCTTTGCCGCCGTTGGCTGCGCGGGTTATAGAGCGCCACCACGAAATCGCCCTGGCCGGCCGCCTGCAAACGTCCCCGAATCTTCTCCCAAGGGGTGAGCAAATCGCTCAGACTGATGGCGCAGAAGTCTTGCATCAAAGGCGACCCTAGGACTGCCGCCGCCGCCTGCATGGCCGAAACGCCGGGCACTGTCACCACTTCCGGACTTTGGCCGTCCCAGTCCCTGTCAGTGAGCACCCGGAAAACCGGGCCGGACATGCCATAGATACCGGCGTCGCCGGAAGACACAACGGCCACGGTCTTTCCCGCGTAGGCCGAGTCCACTGCCGCGGCCGCGCGTTCCAACTCTTGACCCAATTCCATAGAGACTACATCTTTCCCAGCGATCAGACCGTCGATCTGCTCTATATAGGCTCGGAATCCGATGATGACATCGCTTTTGGCCAGGGCGTTGTTCGCGGCTGGAGCCAAGTATTCGGCGTCTCCAGGCCCGATGCCTACCAGGTATATCTTTCCGGTTTTCCCCGGTTGGTTGGTCATTGGATTGTGCTCGCTTATTTTTAGGAGTTTCCTGTGAAATCTTTTCGGGCGATGGCGATCGTAGCCCGCGTCGTCTTTTCCCGGTTCACGAGTAATTCGCTAGCCCCGGCGGTCAACAGGGCCGCCGGCTCGGCCACACCCCAGACACCGACCAGCCCGTGAGCCCGCTCGGACTTGGATGTGATTGCGCCGGGATTTGTCTCAAATACTGCGTTCAGTTCATTGGCTTGCAGGAAGGACAATGGCACCCCATGACGTTCGGCCAGTTGTTCCAGCCCTGGTTCGCCCCGCTTGATCTCGGCGGTGGCAATCTCGGCCAGGCATTCCGCGGACAGTCCGTTTTCCCGCAAGGCTTCTGCCAACAGCGATTCTAGTTCCTCGACCGGCACTCCTCTG
Source organism: SAR202 cluster bacterium (assembly GCA_009392095.1). Lineage (GTDB taxonomy): Bacteria > Chloroflexota > Dehalococcoidia > Lucifugimonadales > UBA3495 > UBA9611. Next base: position 12,362 of record VFHF01000132.1, on the reverse strand, counting down.
CGGCAGCCCATGCCAATCACCAAACTCCGGGGCCGGTAGACGACGGTGATCTTGTCCGCCAGCAGCGTTTCAAGATCGCTGGTTGTATCGCTGATTATCAATGCCGTGGCACAGGCCGAGGCAGCCAGGTCCTCCAAGGTTGCGTAGACCGCGATGTTCCCCGGCAGTGGCTTTCCATCAGGCCACCAACCGGGTTCTCCGGCCCCCTGCCAGATACCGATGGGCTGGCTGTTGATCACTGCGGCGCTGGCGCGGGTGATAGTTGTCGCATCAGCTTTAAGCCGCCAACCGAACTCCCTGCCCAACAGGTCCACGGCCAGAGTGCCCGAGGCATGAGAGGCCGACGTTACAATCGCTCTGGCCCCAAGACAGACGGCAACTTCCTGGGCCAACTGGTCGGCCCCGCCCACATGTCCGGAGATAAGGCTGACACAGAAGCTACCGGCGTCATCGACACAGACCACTGCCGGGTCTATCTGTTTGCTTTCCAACAGTGGCGCCAAGAGCCGGATAGAGGCCCCGGCGGATAGGAACAAGACCAGGCTGGAATACCCGGCGAAGGCCCGTTTCACAACCGGCCTCAAGGGCAGGTCAAAGGCCTCGCCGGAATCGTCATCTTTGCGAAATCGGCGGTCGATAAAGAGTGCGTGATCGCGGTCCAACGACCCCGCCAGCGTCCGCGCCATCCTGGCCCCGTTGCGGGTTAGCGCGATGATCGCTGTCTTTTCGGGGGCGTTATTCCTTTCCGTTGCCACTGACCTGGATCCCCGAGCCCTTCCGGTATCGATGCGTGTAATCCGAGGAATACAGGTGAGAGACCGCGCCCGCCGCGTCCAATCCGGGGTCCACGGCGTCGCCCACGATGATCAGCGCCTGCAGGGTGATCTTGGCCGCCCGTACCTTGCCGGCGATGTCTTTCAGCGTGCCGCGAATAACCAGTTCATCGGGCCATCCCACTCGATAGACCACCGCCACTGGGGTGTCCTCGGTGTAGCCCGAGGAAGTGAGTTCGCGTACTACCTTGGTCATCCGGGTGATGCTCAGGAAGATGACCATCGTGCAACCGTGGGCAGCCAGGTCCTTTAGCTGTTCGCCTTCGGGCATGGCGACCCGGCCTTCCATGCGGGTCAAGATTACCGTCTGGGATTTCTCTGGGACCGTTAATTCAGACCGGAGCACCGCAGCGGCGGCGAAGGCGGCGCTGACACCCGGGATGATCTCAAAATCGATGCCTTCTTTGTCTAGGATGCGCATCTGTTCCAGAATGGCCCCGTAGATCGATGGGTCGCCGCTTTGGACTCTGGCGACAGTCTTGCCCTCGCGAACGGCGGTCAATTCGAGTTCCATGATCTCGTCCAGGTTCAGTTCTTTACTGCCGATGACCTGGGCACTCTCTTTGGCGAATTCCACGATCTCCGGAGGCACCAGAGAGTCGGCGAAGATCACCAGGTCGGCCGACTCGATTATCCGCTTGGCTTTCAGTGTCAGCAGTTCCGGGTCTCCGGGTCCGCCGCCGACTATATAGACCTTGCCTTTGGTATCAGTCATTTAGTGTGGTCCTTTGGGTTTCCCTTCACGATCAGAAGGGAGAAGTAGTCCATATCCTCATCAGTGATTTTTGTGATGTCGCGGATAACCTTTTCGCGATCGGTACTGGCCCGGCGTACGTAGGTGCTCTGCCCAGTCAACCCCAGTCCTTCCAAGTCAGCCAGTGTTTTCACGATGTTGGGGCTGACTTTCATCAATACTACCGTATCGAAATTCGATGTGGCTTCGGACAGGTCGTCCAACCCGTAGGCCGCCGGGAGGATGGCCAGACGCTGCCCGTGGGTTACTAGGGGAACCCCCGAACTTGCCGCGGCAGCCATCACCGATGATACCCCGGGAATGATTATGACGGGCGCCTCCGGGCACAATTCTTGGAGCCCTGCCAGCACATAAGAAAAGGTGCTGAACAGCATGGGGTCGCCCTCAGTGAGGAATGCCACGTCCTGACCTTTTTCCAACTTCTCAGCCACCATTTTCGAGGCTTCCCGCCAGACCTGGGCTGCGCCTTCGGCATCGTCGGTGGGGAAGGGTGCCCGCAGTATTTCCTGCTCCGGTTTTACGTAATCTTTGACGATGGTCAGGGCATAGCTGTCACGTCGGTTGGCTGCTTGCGGTACGCAGATGACCGGAGCCGTTTGGAGGGCCTTCAGCGCTTTCAGGGTTATCAGTTCCGGGTCGCCTGGGCCAACGCCGATGCCGTAGAGGCAGCCAAATTTGGTGGGATCTTGAGTCATATCGGCCGCCTAGTTTCCGCGCCTGCCAGAGACGATGAACACGGGGTTCAGAGATTCCAACCGCACAGCGCCGTCAGGCATCTCTTTGCCGCGGGCTGAGGTGACCTGGGTGAGTTCGGCGTTCACGCCGAGTTTCTTCAGCAGTGCGTAGGCTTCGTGGGTGCGTTCCAAGACCGCCAGATTCGCCACGATACTACCGTCCGGGTTGAGACGCGATACGGCGTACTCCAATATTGCGGATAGGTTGCCGCCGCTGCCGCCGACGAAAACCGAGTCGGGACTGGGCAACGGTTCCAGCGCACCGGGGGCTTCCCCTGAAACGATGTGGATGTTTTCCGATCCCAGTTGGGCTACGTTGGCTTCCAATAACGGCAGAGAATCGTTGTCGCGCTCCACGGCGTAAACCTGGCCGTTGTGGGCGATCAGTGCGGCTTCCACCGAGATTGACCCCGTGCCCGCGCCTATGTCCCAGACCACGCTGTCTTGGCGGAGGCCAAGGGAGTACAGGCTGACCGCGCGCACCTCCCGCTTGGTGATCTGGCCCTTGTTGGGCCGTCTCTGCTCGAAGGCGCCGTCAGGCAAACCCAAGGAACGGCCCACGTTCGGAGAGTCCTTAACCATTGTTGGGCGTTCCCGACGTCGAGGCCAGCGGGATGCCGTCTGGAGAGGTCGATCCGTATCCCAGCAGGGTGCCATCGAAATCGTAGCACATGGCATCTACTATGAGCTTGGCTGCATCGTCGCCCAGCAGCTTGTGGCTCTCGTCGCAGACCATCTGGCTCATCAGGCTGAACAGAGAGAGTTGACCGTTGGCCAAAGCAATCTCTCCGAAGTGTCGGCCCGACGTGGTTGCCGCCATCTCTTTTTGCAGAGCTTTTGACGCTCCGCACTGTCCGGCCAAACTCGCTAAGAAGGTGGTGTCCACTTTGTTGCCAGCCACATGTGTCACGAAATAACCCTCGGCCATCTTGGAAAATTTGCCCACCATACCAACGTGAGTGGCCCGAGCTATCCCCCGGGCAACACAGCGCTTGAGGGCGGCCCCGCTAAATATGCCCACACCGACGTAGGCCATGTCCGGCAGGTCTAGGTGGTTCTTGGTGAAGGCCTCGCTCTGGAGACCGGTGGCCAACACCATGTGATCAAGGTTGTTGGTGCCGGCGACATCTATTGCCAAGTTCACGCTGGCCCGCCAAGCGGCGGTTGAGTAGGGTTGAACCACGCCGGTGCTGCCAAGTATTGAGATGCCGCCGATGACTCCGAGGCGCGCGTTGGTGGTCTTCAAGGCTACCTCTTCGCCGGTAGGCACTGAGATTTCCACGATGATGCCCTTGCCGGAGCCTAGGCCGTGTTCTTTGGCGGCTTCCAGGGCCGACTCGATGATCATCCGCCTTGGTACCCGTGTCACCGCCGGCTCGCCCACGGGGATTCCGGTACCGGGGAAGGTCACTGTGCCGACGCCGATGCCGCCTTTGATGATGACGCCTTCTTCGCTGGCCGGACCTAGAGAGATTGTGGCGCTGATCTCGGCGCCGTGGGTCGCATCTGGGTCGTCGCCTCCGTCCTTGATCACCGAGCAGAGGACTTTCTCGCTGCCGGGAGTCCGGTCTATCCACTCGCAACGGTTCAGGATGAACTCAACATCCTGGCCGATGGGAAGATGGATGGTGATCTTGTCCATCGGGTTTCCGGTGAGCAGGGCCGTGACTGCCGCCTTAGAGCTGGCGGCGGCACAGGCGCCGGTGGTGTAACCGGTGCGCATGCCTTTGCCCCGGACAGTTGGCCGGCTGTAATCGCTCTCGGGAGTCCCGTTCCCGGCATTGGCCGGGCTCATTTGACCGCCTGATTCCAGACCTGGCGTACCCGGTCGGCAGTGATGGCGACGATCTTGTCTCCCACACCCAATGGCGCGGTAACCGACATAGCGACTTTAGGATACCGCTCTTGGATCTGCTCCATGCCGCCGATGACATTTCGCTGGAGGATGATTCCTGGGAAGAACAGGTATGGGACGCACATGATGGACGACACGCCCCGGGATTCTGCTAGGTTGGCGGCTGCGGCATCCATGGTTGGGTCGCCGTAATGGGATTGGGCCACCGCCACGGCGTAGCCGCCGCCCAATCGTTCTTCGACCAACTGACCCAATTCTTCCAGCCAAATGCAGTCGTCATATTCGGTCTTGGTGCCTGCCTTAACCAGCAAAATGCCCCGTGTCCCGGATTCGATGGCGGCAGGTGAGTCTGTCGAGCCTTCCAATTCCCGGACCCTCTGGACCACCACATCCGCCAGATTGGGGTCCAGGCCCAGGCCGTCGGCCAGGTGCAATTGGATGCCGGGCAATTGGCCTCGGACTTCTTCAAGGATCTCGTTCATCTCCAGGGTGGCGTGCTTGCCGTTGCCCAGGAGGAAGGGCGCTAATACCACGTTGTGGATGCCCCGGTCGTCCAACATCTTGACCGCTTCCGATGGGAAGGGTTCGATGAATTCCAGGCAGGACAACACCATCTGAGATTGGTCCAGTTCAAGCATACCTTGCAGTCGGTTGGCTGCTTGGCGCAGGCCGTCGGGAGTGCTGGGGCAGTCCAGACACCATTCTGGAGTTTCTGACGGTTTCCCGGACGGCGTCTTAGGCTGCAACCACGCACACGAGCATTCGGCTTTGCTGGTGCCTCGCTGGCTACCGTGTCCCAAAAGGACCACTCCCCAGCGGTCGTTGCCGTTTTTATCTTGGGTCAAAGCGCCACCTCTTGGAGCGCCAATCCCAGCAGTGCATTAACCGTGGCCGCCGCCGCTGAACTACCGCCGCGCCGCTCCCAGATGGAGATGTAGGGCACGTCGACCTTTGCCAGTTCAGCTTTGGACTCGGCGCAGGCGATGAAGCCCACCGGCATACCGATGACCAGCGAGGGCGAGACCTCCCCTGATGTAATCATGTCCAACAGGGCCAATAAGGCGGTGGGGGCGTTGCCGACCACGGCGATGGCGCCGTTCAGATGGGGCGTCAGTTCCCGGATCGCGGCCACGGAACGGGTGGTGCCGTCGGACTTGGCCCGCTCGGCGGTGTTGGGTGTGTCGATCTGGCAGTGGGTGGTGATGCCGCACTTGCTGAGCAGGGCCTTGGATATGCCGACTTCCACCATGCGCACGTCGGTGACTACGGCGGCCTTAGCCTTGATGGCGGCGATGCCTTTCTCAACCGCGCCGGGGCTGAACCCCACGGTCTTAGCGATCTCTGGGTCGCCTTCTGCGCGGACGATGCGGCAAATCACGTACCGTTCTTCGGGCGTGAGCCCGTCCAAGAGAGGCAGACTGGCTTCAACCACCTTAATGCTGCGGCGGTCAATCTCGTCTGGGAGTAGCGCGTATTTTTCAACTAATGACATAACAATCCCGATATTACCGGGATGTTATTATAGCCCGTTTCGCAATGTGTGGGCAGGGGTAAAGGCGAAAAAGGGGATACTGAGCTAATCCGGACTGGTTGGGCCGTCTTCACCCAGGCGGAAGATTTCCCTGGCGACTTTCAGTTCGTCAGGGCCTTTGCGCTCTTTCAAGAACATGGTTGGGTCATGGAGCAGTTTGTTGACGATGGCCCTGGTCATGGCGTCCAGCGATTCCAGTGCCTCTTCGTCAAGCCTCCCGTTCAGCTTTCGCAGGGTCTTGTTCAGTTCGAACGATCGGACTTGGTCGGCACGGTTGCGGAGTTTGATAACCGTGGGCAGGGCCTCCAGGTCCAGGCACCATTGCCGGAATTGCTGGGCTTCGTCGGTGGCTAACTCCTCGGCCCATTCCGCTTCCCTGGCCTTCTTCTCGCGACTAGCTTGGGTCGCTGATTCCAGGTCGTCAACATCGTTCAAGAAGACATTCTTTACCTGGGCGGCTTCGGGGTCGATGTCTCGAGGGACGGCGATGTCGATGAGCAAGAGGGGCCGGTCCGGGCGGGCCGCCATGGTGTTGCCGATCAGGTCTGCTTGCAGCACGTATCCGGGAGAGCCAGTGCAGCCGATGACGATGTCCGTGTCCCGCAGTGCCTTTGGCATCCCGTCAAATGGCACGGCACGGGCAGAAAGGTTGGCGGCCAGTTCTTCCGCCCGTTGGAACGTCCGGTTGGTTACGGTGATGTCGGTTACGCCCGACAGACTCAGGACCTCAGCGGCTAGTTCCCCAGCCTCACCGGCTCCCACCACCAATACCCGGCTGCTGGATAGGTCGCCCAACACGGACTTGGCCATCTCGACGCAGGCGCGGCTTACTGAAAAGGCGTTTCTGCTGATGCCGGTCTCGCGCCGGACCATTCGGCCTACTCTGAGTGCCTGCTGGAACAACTGGGCGAGTGGCCCCTGGGCGGTGCCGGCCGTGGTGGCGGCTTCGTAGGCGTCCCGCACCTGGCCGATTATCTGCTCCTCGCCGAGAATCATTGAATCTAGGCTGGAGGACACACGGAATAGATGGTGGATGCAATCGTAACCGCGGTAGACGTAGAGATACCGGTCAATGTCCAGCAAAGAGATTCCGAAGCGTTCGACCAAGAATTTTTTTAACCGGTCTGAGCCGGTCTCTGGGTCGTCGTTAGGGAGGTCCAGGGTGTAGAACTCGGACCGGTTGCAAGTGGAAAGGATAACGCCACCCACCTGCTGACCGCTCATCGCGCTCAGGGCCTCGGGAAGCTGTTCTTTGTTCAGCGAGAGGCGTTCCCGGACTTCTACGGGCGCGGTCCGGTGATTCAGTCCAACGACAAGGAATTCCAAGTTCTCTCCGGGGATATGTTTTCGGTTGGTTCCGTCCACAGGTCGGCTTTTCCCATTCACTGGGCGGACAGATCAAGAGAATTGATCATCATGGAAAATAACCTTCAGAGGGCCGGTATTCTGGGTCCGGAAGGCTGTAAAAACTATAAAAACCTATTGAATACTGTTAATCTTCTGTCAAGCAAATAAGGCTACATGGGAGTGTAGTAGGCCCAATCCTGCCTGTCAACGGGAGTCGGCGGAGCGATTTGCCAACAGATTTTTCTGGGCTAATCGTCTTTTTGGACAGCTGGTTCGAGCGCTGTATCTTGGGGCGCTTCATCAATGATCGGCGACAGATTGCTGCTGAGATTTCTGACGGTGGAATTAAATAATGAGGTCCCCAAAGCGAACGCGGCAACCGAAAGCCCGCCGGCCGCGATGGCAATGGGAGCGTTCCATATACTCGTTAGGGCGCTCGCCTGCAGTCCGCCCAGCGGCATGATACTCCAGGTCATCCCGTAAAACCCCATGACCCGGCCCCGCATCCGGTCCGGGACCATGATTTGCAAAGAACTCTGGATTGAGATCATGTACAGGGAATTGAAGATTCCCATGATGAACATCAAGCCCATGGCCAACGAGAGAGAGCCCACGTACTCGGCAGTCAGGGCAAACGCCGCTACCGCCAGGCCGAACAACACCGCTCCGGCAATGATTGCGAGGCCGCGGTGAGGCACGCTCCCACGGGCGCCTATGTACAGAGTGTTAACAAGCGCGCCTGCGCCGGACATCCCCAGGAGTAACCCCTGGCCCTTGGCTCCCACATCCAATATGTCCACAGCGAAGATGGGCATCAGCATAACGTAGGCCATACCGAAGAAACTGTTGAAGAATGTCATGCTGATCAGGAAAGAAAAGACGGAATGGACCTTGATAAATTTCAAGCCCTCTTTAATATCTTGAAGCGGATTGCCCAGCGCTCCCCTAGGAATGGCCGGTATCTTGAGCCGCCCCATCACTACAGCCAACACCACGAAACCTATTCCGGATATGTAGAGGGCTGATTGGGTGTTGATCAGATCGATGAGAATCCCGGCTATCCCCGGGGCGATAATCCGCGTGCCCTGCCAGATAACCGAGTTCATCGCCACCGCGCTAATCATTGCCTTCCGGTCGATGAGGTGGGGGTAGAGGGCCTGACGGGCCGGATTGTCGAAAGCCTCCACACCGCCGGCCAGAAATGCTACCACCAGTACGTGCCAAGCCTCCACAACATCCAAGAGGGTCAGAGTCGCCAGCAGAAAGACCAGGCTGCCTGTGGTGAGTTGGGTGAACATGATTAGACGGCGCTTGTCTAATCGGTCTGCGAAGACGCCGCCAAAGAGGTTGAAAAAGATCCCCGGGATGGCGTTGGCCGCGCCGACCAGGCCCAAGGACCAGGGGTTACCGGTGATTTCGTAGATGAGCCAGCCCTGGCCCACCCGAAACATTTGGAACCCGCTCACCGACGCCAGTAGGCCAAACCAATAGGCGCGGTAGGCCGTATAGCGTAGGGCCAGCGGAATTCCGAAGTTGCTCTTCTCTACGGGAGATTCAGTTTCTGTGAATTGGTGCAAATCGAAGTGTTAATAGTCCGCGAAATCTGAGGAGCAACCCCTCCCGAGCCGTCAGGGGGCTTTTAGCTACCGGCCAAATACTAACAGCGAGCCGGGCGGGTGCCAACCTGAAAAGGTAATAAAAAGGGCCTCCATGATTGTCAGGAGGCCCTTTTTATTAGGACATTTTTCTGATGCAGCCCAAATATTGGGCCGGACCGCTTGTCATTAGAAGGTTTGCCGGCTGTCTAAATTGCCTGGGTTGACTACACCGGCTCGGGTTGTTTGGTCAGCATCTCATCTAGGATCCGCTGCAGGGCCATGGTATGGCTGCAAACTTCTCTGGTGGCGAAGAAATGGCAATCGCAGCGCCAGGCGCCGTCTTCAAATCGGACATCATATTGGTCGTGATTGCCCTTAAATGTCGCGGCGAAGCTTGTGATGTTTACTCGGTCTTTTTCTTCAGCGTATTGCCTTGCCTTTTCGATCTTGGAGATAATGCTGGAGTCCATCAACACCTCCTACTTAACCGATAGTGGACACGTTCGGAGTCCGAAAATTCGCGTCCGTCAAGTAGATGTTAAGTGTGTCAATCGGCCGGGTCAAGCAGGATTATGACGATCTGAAAACAGTTTTAGACCGGTCTGTCGGCAGGGCAAGACCGGACTGGAAAGCAACAATCACCGTTGACTGCCTATGGCTGGTCAAATACAATTCAATTCCACCCCTTCGGAGAGCGAAATCCGTAACTTTGGACACCGATTTCTGCCGGCCCAGCCGTTTTGGGCTAACCCAAATTCCGGACAGAAAGTTCAGAGAATTATCGAAAGGAAATCAATGAACGGCGACCAGATTAGGGACTCTTTCATAAAGTTTTTTGAGAGCAAAGGGCACCAACACATGCCCTCGGCTTCATTGATCCCGGCCGGCGACCCAACCCTGCTTTTCACCAGCGCCGGCATGGTGCCGTTCAAGCCTTTTTTCATGGGCGAGCAGACCCCGCCTTCCAAACGCCTGACCAGCAGCCAGAAGAGCTTCCGGACCACCGACATCGACGAGGTTGGCGACCATAAACACTTGACATTCTTCGAGATGCTGGGCAACTTCAGCATCGGCGATTATTTCAAAGAGGGCGCGGTCGGTTACTGCTGGGAGTTGGTCACCGAACTATTCATGCTAGACCCGGAACGGCTCTATGTAACAATCCATCTGGATGATGAAGAGGCCTTCGCCATCTGGCGCGACCAGGTGGGCATTCCGGAGGAACGGATCTACCGCTACGGCGACAAAGATAACTGGTGGGGCCCCGCTGGCAACGAAGGACCAACCGGCCCCTGCTCCGAGGTCCACTTCGATGGCGGCTCGGAGAAGGGCTGTCACAACGGCCGGATGATTTCGCCGGACGACCTGACCGACCAGTTCCGACAGGAGTTGAAATCGGGTGAACCAAGTCCTATCGACGGTTGCCACCCCAACTGTGACTGCGAACGCTTTGTGGAATTGTGGAACCTGGTGTTCATGCAGTACTACCAGGATCCCACCGGTAACCGGACGCCTCTGCCGGCCCCATCCGTCGATACCGGCATGGGTCTGGAACGGGCGATGGTCATTCTCCAGGGCAAGAACAACATCTATGAGACCGACCTGTTCGTTCCCATCATCGACCGGGTCTGCCAACTGACCGGCAAGACCTACGGAGCCGAAACTGAGACAGACTACGCCATGAGGGTGGTGGTCGAGCACGCCCGTGCTGCTGCATTTCTGATCGGCGACGGAGTGGTGCCGGGCAACGAGGGCCGGGGCTACGTCCTGCGCCGGATCATCCGCCGCGCCATTCGTTACGGGCGGCAATTGGGCCTGACTGGCCCTTTCTTGACGCAGGTAGTGGAAGTTACCATCCCCCAATTCAGCGGTGTGTACAAAGAACTCGCAGAAAACCAAGGTTTCATCATCCGGGTGATAACTCTCGAGGAAGAGCGGTTCGCCGAGGCCATCCAGACTGGTCTGCCGCTTCTGGAAGACGGGTTCATACCAATCCGCAAGTTGCTGTTAGCCAACTCTAATTTAGGAACCTTGGACGTTACGGCCATCGATGCGGCGCTGATGTTGGAAGAGATTGCGAATATCGCGACCCATGGGACGTTAGAGATCGTTGGCGAGGCCCTTAAATCCAATCTGCCCTCTGGGTTGGAAAGTCAAAGGAAGTTCTTTAGCACCTTGTCTGATGTCGAGACTTTCGTCCTTTACGACACCTACGGCTTCCCACCCGAGCTAACCGCTGAGATCGCCAAAGAACACGGGCTGGAAGTGGACCTTGCGGGTTTCGAGCGGGAGATGGACGCTCAGAAAGAGCAGTCCCGGTCCTCGGGTTCGTTCTCCGGGGGCATGGATATGCAGATTTCCTACTCCGAGTTAGGCGTTGGTTCCAGCGAATTCGTCGGTTATGACCTCACGCAGCAGGACTCCAAGATTGCCGCTATCTTGTTGGGCGGAATCTCTGTGGACCATGCCACTCAGGGCCAGCCGATAGAAGTTGTCATCAGCCAGTCGCCTTTCTATGCAGAGGGTGGCGGACAGTTGGGCGACCGGGGCTCCATCAGCGGCCCCAATGGCGTCTTCACGGTGGAAGACACCCAGAGCCCGGTGGCGGGATTGATCGTTCAACGGGGAACCGTGGAGCAAGGCGAGATCTCGGTGGGCGACGCGATCACAGCCTCGGTAGAATTGGCTCGGCGTTTGGACTCCTCTCGGAACCATAGCGGGACTCACATCCTCCACGCGGCCCTGCGCTCGGTCCTTGGCGCGCATGTCCGGCAGGCTGGATCCTTCGTGGCCCCAGAGCGGCTGCGCTTCGACTTCAGCCACGTCAGCGCCCTGACCCGGGACGAGCTTCTGTCCGTTCAATCACTAGCCAACGAAAAGGTCCGGGGTAACTTAACCATCACCTCCCACGAGACCAGCTACAGCGAAGCGGTCCGCGAGGGTGCATTGGCGTTCTTTGGCGACCGGTACGGTGATGTCGTGCGCGTCGTGACCATGGCGACCCAGCCGCATTCAACAGAAGATGCGTTTAGCGTAGAGGTCTGCGGCGGCACCCACGTTTCGGCCACCGGTCAGGTTGGCACGTTGGTGGTGTTGGGCGAGTCCAGCATCGGCGGCGGCATGCGGCGTATCGAGGCCGTGACAGGCAGGGCAGCCGAAGAGCTATTCGTGCAGCAGTCGGACCGATTGGAAGCCCTATCTCAAAAGCTGCAGACCCCTGTGGCCGACCTGGAATCCCGGCTGGACAGCTTCATGCAAGAGGACGACGACCTCCGGAAGCAGCTAGAGGGATTCCAAAAGACATCCCTGCGGGGAGAGGCCGAAGAATTGCTGGGCCAGGTGCAGGATGTTGATGGCGTCAAAGTCGTCGCTGGCCGCACCTCGGCCGGTAGCGCTGATGGCATGCGAGAGATGGGCGATTTCCTCAAAGACAAGCTCGGCAGCGTCGTCTTAGCGTTGGCCGCGGTGGTCGATGGAAATCCCATCCTGATCACTATGGTCACCCCAGACCTGGTTGAGCGGGGACTGCATGCCGGCAACATTGCTCGGGACACCGCCAAGGTCATGGGCGGCGGCGGTGGCGGACGGCCGGAGATGGCCCAGGCCGGAGGCAAGCAGCCCGAGAAAGTAGACGAGGCTTTAAGCGGTGTCCCCGATTTAGTGCGACAAGGTCTTTCTTAGCAGGTTTATGCCTGACGGATCGAAACTGG
>VFHF01000131.1 GCA_009392095.1 SAR202 cluster bacterium | reverse complement strand
AGCTTGATGTTCCGTCTTAGCTCGTAGATAGCCGTACCTAAATCTCATTTCCTGTCTGACTTGAGTCTGATTCGGAGGTATTTCTATTTGGGCGCCCCGCCAGTTACAATCTTATACGTCTAGAGCCTCAGGATCATCGCAACCTCTTAATGCAATTACGCTTACCAAGAGTCCACTACGCGTGGATCATAATCGGCCTCTCGGTTTTGCTATACCTGGCCGGCGGTTCCATCACCCAGGCCTTCGGCGTTGTTATCCTGCCCCTGCAGGACGAGTACGGTTGGAGCCAGGGCTCCATCACCTTGGCCTACGGCATCTCCGCCATCATGAGCGCCGTGCTCTCTCCGGTGGTCGGTATAGCCACTGACCGTTACGGCGGACGTCCAGTGCTGTTCGTCGGGGTGGCCTGCTTCTTCATCGGGACGGCCATATCCGCACTGGCCACCGACGTCTGGCACATCTGGCTTGCATACGGGGTCTTTCTGGGCGTCACCCAAAGTTGCCTCAATGTGGCGTTAATCACCACTGTCACCTACTGGTTCCGGGAGAAGCTGGGCCTGGGCGTGGGACTGCTGCAGTGCGCCGGAGGTGTTGGCCCCGCGGGCACTACGCTACTTATTGGAATACTTCTGGCCCACTACGACTGGCGGGTCGCCTTCTGGAGTTTGGGCATCGGTTGCGGAACGGCCATGACCATGATCGTGTTTTTCTTCCGCAGCAAACCGTCGGACATGGGCCTTGATCCCCTCGGTGGGGCTTGGTCGGGTGCGGTCGGTCAAGAATTCAGCCGCGATATACGCATTCTGCGGGACAAGGTCCGGGCGGCATCCATCCAGTCCACCAGCGCATTCTGGAAACTGGTGATGGTGCATTATCTGGGCTGTCTGTCCCACGCCATAGTTATCGTATACATCGTCCCCATCGCCGTACTGGCCGGAGTTGGGGCCGTGGCGGCGGCGGGAGTCCTTAGCACTCTGGCCTTGGTCAGCGGCCTGACCCGGTTCCTGACACCCGTACTGGCCGACTCCCTGGGCGCTCGGGGCACGATGGCGGTGATGTACGTGCTGCAGGGTTTGCCGGTGCTGATGCTGTATTGGACCAACGATACCTGGAGCTTCTACGTCTTCGCGGTGATATTCGGCATCGGCTACGGTGGTGAGGGGTCGGCCTTCCCAATCATCAACCGCAGGTACTACGGCGAAGGGTCGTTAGGGCGATCGTTTGGCTGGCAGCTCTCTGGGGCCATGTTGGGCATGGCCACAGGCGGGTGGGTCGGCGGCGTGCTTTTCGGGTTCTTCGACGACTACCTGTTGACCATCGCGCTGTCGGTGGCCGCCAGCTTAACGGGGGCAGTGGTCATCATGTCCATGGACCGGACCGACCGGGTCTTGATCCTCGACTGGGAAGACCGTCTTCCCGAAGAAGCCCGGTCGGGGCCCCTGCGCAGTTCCGCGGCTAACTAGTTGTTAGGGCTAGATGTTCGGCCGTTGCTCGTACCAGCGGGCGCGCTGCTTTACAGGAATCTAACCCTATACGGTGTCACCGTTTCACGATGGCGGCAGCCTTAACTCGTCAAGCGGTCAAACTATCCGACCACGACGTTGTGTTCTAGGAGGATGCCGCCCTGTTTGTAGGCGATCGATATAGGGTCACGGAGCAGGGCGGCCTGGACCACCTCTAGAGGAGTTTCCTGTGGGGTACCCGGCAGCGTAATTCGGCGCACCACCGGCCTGCGGCCGACCACGCCTTCTGCGGCGTGAGACTGGGCCTCGTCTCGGCCGCCGGGTATAGGTGCCATGAACAGCTCGACGCTGATTCCGCCTGAGGTTTGAGGCAGCAATTGGCTTAAGGTCGCGACGGTTGATGCCGCCCAACCGCTGTGGGCCATAGGGAAAGGACCCGGCACCCATCCGTCTGAACTGTGACCTGCCAGCAATATCGAACCGCTGGAGCGGGTTAGGTTGGCAAATCTCACAGTGACCTTAGCTTCGCCTTCGTGAGCCATGGCTCCAGTGTCGTCGTACTCTTTGGTGTCCAGAAGATATTGGGCGTGTGCCGTGCCCGAAGGGATGGCAATGAGTTCGCCTGCCAATGAGTGAAGTGACTCGTGAGAAGATGCCGGGACCAATTTGCCCGCACTCCACTGTACCTCGTCTTCGATCTTCATAGAGCCTTTGTTGAGGGCTTGCCCAACTGGGCAAAAATTAGATGCCCGTTCAAGACGTACCCGCTCCTGTTCAGATATATTCCCATGAAGGGTGACGGTTTCTTTGACCCCGAAGCCGAGGCCGTCGAATGGTCCAGCGGGCCCCACTTCAAAATCTACTGAGATGTCTTCTAGAGCTATTTTTCCCCGGTCGGCCACGCCGACCAATGTGACGACTGTTCAAGCGGCCCAAGCGGCCACGGACAGATATTGGGGCGGAGGACCAACCAGGTCGGATGCTGTATTTGGTATTCCGGTTACATACGAAAATGGCCCTGTGGGGGCTGGTCCGGTCGCGATCGTCGCGATTACCGACTCCTTTCCGTTTGACCGGGCGGTTATATTCGGCCGGGCTGCCACGTCATTGTTGCTTTGTGCCACGAGTCATCCCCCAAGCCATGTAACTTCGTGTTCGGTAGGCCATTGCAAGCAGGTTCGTGACTTCATAAGATGATTTTTGCATAGAGGTCACTGGTTCCCAACACGGTGGGCCTTTCCTAATCTGACGATCTGAGGCGTGTTTTAAGGATATGGATTTAGGGCAGTTGGACTAGTCTAACAACTTGTTTTTGCCGCTGTAAACTCTCCTTCAGTCAGCTACGCTTGTTCTAATAAGTTGGCTAGTTTGCTGATCTCATCAGCCAACGAATTTTCGGGAACCTCCGGAATCGACGCTGAAGGCAAAGAATCACGGTGTCCGAGAACGCCGGTGCCCAGCCCGTTGCCGCGGAGCGAAAAAAGCTCGGAATAGCGCTGAAACGAGTCGCAGCTCAAGAAGACTGGGTGACCGAAGCATACGTCAGTGAGGCCATGAACCTGGACCGGTACAAAGAGGACATGGATAAGCTGACGTCTCACCGTCAAGAGTTTGATAGGCCCCAGCGGGAGGTTGACCAGTGCCAACGGCAGAAGCAGGACACTCAAAAGGCACTGGCGCGCCTGGAGCGGTTCTGTCACCAGGTGTCCAAGGGTCTAACCTCCTTGACATTCGACGAGCGTCAGCAACTCCTGCGCCTTGTCACCGAACGGATCACCGTGGAGAATGGGGTCGCCCGTATAGACACGGTGATCCCACCTGACCAGGATAATTTGCGTAACCGTTACCCTGAGCCTCTTGAAGGACCGGCATAAGTCAAATACCTAGCCAGACGTTTAGACAACAGGAGAGCAAGTTGGAACTGACCATCGACCAGCCCCTCGATCTGGGGTCCAGCTTGGAGAGCGGCCAGGCCCACCGTTGGAAGAAGTCGGACGGGTGGTATTCAGGAGTGGTCCGGGGTGAGTTCATCCAGATTCGCCAAAAAGGCCACGTCCTGGAGTTCTCTTCCGGGCCGTCTCCGGAGGCCACGGCGGCGGCCATGCTGCAGAACTACTTCCGTCTGGACGACGATATTTATGCTATCTATACGGACATCAACCGGGACGGCCGTGTGGCAGCGATGGTCAGCAAGTACCCGGGCCTGAGGATCCTCCGCACCGAGCCCTGGGAATGTCTGGTGGCCTTTATCTGTTCGGCAAACAACAACATCGCCCGTATCCACCAACTCATGGAGCGAATGTCCGACGAGTTTGGCAACCCCATCCAACTGAACGGACATACCCGCCACACCTTCCCCACCTCGGCCGATCTGGCCGAAGCCGGCGAAGGTGAGTTGCGCCGGCTGGGACTGGGGTTCCGGGCGCCCTATGTCGACCAGGCATCTAGGGCGGTTTTGGAAGGGAAGTTAGATCTCCCAGCTCTGGTGCAAATGCCCTACCCGGAGGCCAAGGCGGCTTTGATGGAGATCAAAGGCATCGGCTCAAAGATCGCCGATTGTATCGCCGTTTTTTCCTTGGATAAGTTGGAAGCCTTTCCAATTGACGTCTGGATCCGCCGGGCCTTGGCGGAATGGTACTTCCCAGATCAAAAAACCCCGCCCGACCGGGTGCTGTTGGAATGGGCTCAAGAACACTTCGGCCG
Organism: SAR202 cluster bacterium; assembly: GCA_009392095.1. GTDB lineage: Bacteria > Chloroflexota > Dehalococcoidia > Lucifugimonadales > UBA3495 > UBA9611. Next base: position 13,158 of record VFHF01000131.1, on the reverse strand, counting down.
CTACGGCGGCTACGCCCAGCAATACCTTTTCCACGGTCAAAGGCTCAGGAAGAAAGCTGACGGCTGACCGCTGAAAGCTGACGGCTTTTACTGCGTCAATATCAGCTTTCCGAAGAAACTAGTCTCGCCCATGTACTTGTGAGCGGCGGCGACTTCCGCCAAAGGGAAGGTCCGGTCAACCACCGGTTTTATCGCTCCACGGTTCATCAGCTCGACAATCTCCCGCATGTCCTCTTTCGTGCCCATGTACACGCCGTAGATCTCTTTCTGCTGGCTGAACAACAAACCCAAATGCAGCTCCGTGCGCAGGCCGGTGGTCGCGCCGCAGATGCCGTACCGGCCACCCGTCCGCAGTGAGGCGAAGGCCGGAACGAAAAAGTCGGCGCCAACGTGGTCGACCACACAATCGACGCCGGCCCCTCCGGTTATCTCGCGCACCCGCTCCCTGATATCTTCCTCTTTGTAGTTGATCACAACGTCGGCCCCCAATTCCGTTGCCTTGGTTGCTTTCTCAGGGCTGCTAGTGGTGGCGATGACCTTGGCGCCAATGACATCCTTGGCCACCTGTATGGCGGCGGTGCCGACCCCAGCCGAGGCCGAGAGCACCAGCACGGTCTGCCACGATTTCAGTTGCAACCGGCGCACCAACATGTTCCAGACCGGTAGGTAGGTGGTGGGGGCCGCAGCCGCCTGCTCGAAAGGCACGCTGTCTGCTAACAAATGTGCGTTGGCCGCCGGTATGGAGATAAATTCCGCGTAGCTGCCGTCAATGGCGGTGCCCAAGAACCGGGAACCACGGCAAAGGTCGTCCTGCCCCGCCAGGCACGGCGCGCATTGCATACAACTAAGTCTAGGGTTCACGACGACCCGGTCGCCCGGCTTGAATCCGGCAACGCCATCACCGCACTCGGCCACTTCGCCCGCGCAATCCCCGCCAAGGATCAGCGGCGGTGGGAACTCCCGTTCCAAGCCGCGGCCTCCGTCCCTGGTATAGAGGTCCAAACGGTTGAGCGCCGTGGCTTTGACGCGAATCTTGACCTCGCCGGCTTGGACTTGGGGCTCTGGTCGTTCGCCGAAGGTCAGGACTTCAGGCCCGCCGTGGGCTTCGATATAGACTGCTTGCATGGCCGTGTTCTCCTTGGGGAACAAGCTAACGGCTTTTAGCTATCAGCGGTCAGCAGTTTTTGGATGGGAAGCCGGATATGGATTAGGGGCGGCGTCCGTAAAAACAGTCGTCGCAGAGGAAGACAATAGCTAAAGCGTCCTCATGGCTGCCGATGCGCCCGCACGTAGGGACGGTGCTGTCCTGACTCCACGGCTGGTGGAATTTCCCGCCACACATCTGGCAAGAGGTCTCTTGGATGCCGTCCAGGGCATTGCCACATATGACACAGGACTCCAATTCGTTCTCAGGTGTTTCCAGGTTCTCGGGGATGCCTTGCTGTTCTGCCATCTATAAATCCGCCATGATTGGAAGATCAACTCCCTCGCGAGATAATCTGATTCACCAGGGCCCGTTCTTCATCCTCGCCGCCCACCATGCCATCCAACTTCGCCGAATTCAATTCCCGTAACACTTCGCCAACGTTGGATCCAGGAGGGACACCCATCGCCAGCAGGTCATCGCCGGTCAGGACTGGACTCACCAGCCGCCATACGGCCAGATATCGGCGCAGCCTGGATGCTATTTGAATATCCAGGGTAAGCCGGGCCGCTGCCGCGATGGCATCGGCGTCTAATTTTTCCAGCGCCGAGCAGGCTTTGGAAGGGCTAACCGATGGTCCGGTGATTTCGGGCAGTATTCCTTGCAGAACAATGGTATCACGTACGACCCGTGCCCAATCGGCGGGCAGGTTCAGGCGGCTGCTCACGCCCTCGCCATCGGCGGCGGATAACGGCATGGCTAATGCGGCCAGGAAATCGCTGGGCGCCAAGCCGCCTTCACCAGCCAGAATACCCAGAGGCCGGCTGTCGGACAATGCAGGGTGGACCGCGGCCAAAACGCCCAGCCCGATGGCCCTGATCAACATTTTGAAGGCCTGCGGTTCCTCAAATATCTTTTGAAATTCCTGCCGCCACCGGTCACCGGAGACAGCGTCGGCATGGCGGCCGACGAGGGCGCTCTGCATCTCAGACAACGTGGTGTCGGAGATCTGCAAACTAAGCCGCTGCTCGTAGCGCACCGCCCGCAGCATGCGGGACGGGTCGTCGGTGAAACTTCCTGGGTGCAGCGTAGCCACTCTGCGATAAGCCAGGCCTTCCAGCCCGCCATGGGGGTCTATGACCTCGGGGGAATCCCCGGAAAGAGGAAGTGCCATGGCATTTATAGAGAAATCCCGCCGGGCCAGGTCGTCTTCAAGGGAGCTGGCCGAAACTTCGGGCAGAGACCCGGGGAAGGGATATACCTCTTTCCGGGCAGTAACGATGTCTATCCGGTCGCCTTCAATGTCTACCGTGGCAGTGCCGAACCTGGGGTGCACCGTAACCTGCCCACCAAGTTCTTCGGCCAGGTCTGAAGCCAAGGTTGGAGCATCGCCGATAAAGACGAAGTCCAGGTCGTTGGCCGGGACATCCAGCACAGCGTCACGGACCGGCCCACCTACCAAGTAGACCGGAAGACTTTCCTGGGTGGCGCGCCGGCGCAGCGTATTGAACACCGCAAGTTGACCCCCGCTGACGCCACAGGCGACTCGGTCCAAAGAGATAGTTACAGAGGTAGAATCAGGCCGGTAATCAGGCGTAGGAGAGCCTCCTGTAGGGTGCGGAAACCAGAGTCGGGATTATAGCATGACACACGCTAAAGTCAGGGGAAATAACAGCCCCCGAATCAGGATTGGAAACGCCCGAATAAACTGCCTGTGACGCTTTGACATCGTGTGGGACTGTCGATACAATCCAATCGTACGCCATTCGTACACGCAGGTAGTCGTGCCAATTGGCATGCGAGCCGGCGAAATTTGGGAGGTAACACTATGGCCGATGCCCAGTTCACCACCTTTTACGATTTCCGTTGACCCTTCGTCTATAACGCAGCCGTGTGGCTGTCGAAGGTAGAGGAGTCCACCGGAGAGGCGATCAAGATCGATTGGCAACCCTTCTCTCTTGCCCAGGTAAATAGCGACAACAATGACGGCGGTATCAAGCTATGGGAGCAGCCCGAAGTCATAGACGGGACCGACAAGACCTTCCTTGCTCATATGTCAGGCCTAGCCGCCAAGCGCCAAGGCGAAGAGGCTTTCCAAGGCTTTTTCATGGCCCTGTTGCGGGCCCGCCACGAAGACAAGAAAGACCTGCTTGACCCGGCTGTCATGGAAGAAGCCGCGGTTGCTGGAGGCCTGGACATAGCCCGCTTCCGTGAGGACGCAGCCGACCCCGAACTGCTGAAAGACATCGCAGAATCCCACACCATCGCGGTGGAAGAGCATGGGGCATTCGGCGTGCCAACCTTCATCTCCGATAGCGGTAATGCCACTTTCCTCAAGATGTTCATCCCACCGGACGAACAGGCCGCGGAAATCTACGAAACGATGTCCAAAGCCATGAACGAGTTTGCCCACGTAGGCGAGTTCAAGCGCCCGCAGCCCCCGTGGCCTCATGGGGTCATCTAGGGACCAATCTGCTCACAAAAGGGCATCAGTTATGGCCCTCGAACATAAGCTGGGGTTCTCTTTCAGGAACCCCAGCTTGCTCCGTCAGGCCCTGGTGCACCTCTCCTATTGCAACGAGAACGATCTAGACCAGTCCGAGTCCTATGAGCGACTGGAATTCTTGGGCGACGCCGTCCTGGAGCTAGCCGTTTCCACCGAACTCTACTTTCGCTTCCCCAACGCCGACGAAGGCGAACTCACCAAGACCCGGTCCTCTATAGTCCGCCGCGAGACACTTGCCCAGATTGCCCGCCGGATCGACCTGGGCAGTTATCTGTTCGTGGGTAAAGGCATCGAGTCCAGCAGCGACCGCCAACTGGAATCGGTGTTGGCGGCGGCCTTCGAAGCTTTGGTCGCAGCGGTCTACATCGACCAGGGGAACGAGTTCACCCGAGCCCTCATCCTCCGGCTGATCGAACCTGAACTGACCCAGGCCGAGCAAATGGAAGGCCCGCCGGAAAACCCCAAGTCCCAACTTCAAGAATTGATACAAGGACAGGGGCTTAAAACTCCGACCTACGAACTGGTCAGCAGCAAGGGTCCCGACCACGGCCCGGTTTTCACGGTGAACGTGCTGGTTAACGGACAGGTTGTCGGAACGGGCGCCGGCGGCAAAAAGGCCGAGGCAGAAGCAGCAGCGGCGAGGTCTGCTTTAGCCGCGCTCTCTGGTCAGGCCTAGACCAGCTCAACCTTTTTCTATCAAACACTAGGCCATAAATTACTAGGGAAGTAGATGCTTAGAGTCTTCAAACGAAACCGTCAAGAAAACATCGAACACACCCAAGACGCAGCGAAACCCAGCCGCGACCGGTGGTTCGGGAAGATTCTAAACGTCCTCCGGTCTTCCAAATTGGACAATGCCGTTTGGGAGGAACTTGAAGAGATATTGATCTCTTCCGACGTGGGAGTAGAAACATCCCTCCGGCTGATCGAAGAACTGAAGGACACTGTCAAAGAGAAGGGACTGGAGACCGGTGAGGATGTCTTTGAATCGCTCAAAGAGTCGTTGGTTGCCGGGATGGAGCCTGAAAACGCCGAATCTGTCTGGATGGATGAGACTGAGGTTTCCGGGCCTTATGTGATACTGATGGTGGGCGTCAACGGAGTGGGCAAGACCACCAGCATCGCCAAGCTGGCCCATCATTTCACACAGGAAGGAAAGAAGGTCATCCTGGGCGCGGCGGACACTTTCCGGGCCGCTGCCGCCGAGCAATTGGAAATCCTGGGCGGGCAGATCGGCGTAGATGTTATAAGGCACGAAGCCGGTGGCGACCCCGGCGCAGTCGCCTTTGACGCCTATCAGGCCAGCAAGGCGCGTGGCGCCGATGTCTTGATCATCGACACCGCCGGCAGGCTGCACACCAAGTCCAACCTGATGGAGGAACTGCGCAAGGTGCACCGGGTTTTGACTCGGCTGGAACCCCAGGCCCCCCACCAAGTAATCCTGACTCTGGACGCCACCACCGGACTCAACGGCCTGGCCCAAGCCAAGTCATTCAAGGATGCAGTGAATTGTACCGGCATATTCTTGGCCAAACTGGACGGGACCGCCCGGGGCGGCATCGTTCTTGCCATCAAGCAAGAGCTTCAGGTGCCGATTCTTTTCATTGGCACCGGCGAGGGCGTGAACGACCTCGCCCCCTTCGATACCCGCGATTTCGTGGAATCGCTGCTGGCCCCTATTCCCTGACGTTTAGTCTGATCCGCATCGACTACCGGCAACTCAGCCATGCTTGATGCGCTTAGCTGGTACATCGCCATCCAAGTCCTCGGCGTCCTGGCTTTCCCCGCGACCTTTGTACTTTTTAGGCGCCTTCCCGACCGGGGCTTCACCCTGGCCAAACCGGCCGCTCTGGTGTTTTTCTCCTACGTGCTCTGGGTTCTGGGTCTCTCTCACATCGCTCCCAATACCCAATTGACCATCACATTAGTGCTCCTTGTGGCGGCGGCCCCAAGCGTTTACCTCTACCGGCGGAACCTGGCAGAGATCAAGGATTTTGCGCGGCAGCACTGGCCGATGCTCTTGGCGGCCGAGATCCTGTTCGTCGGGTTCTTCCTGATGTGGCTGGGCATCGTATCCGAAGCGCCCGCCATCAACCACACCGAGAAGCCCATGGACTTCGGGTTCATGAACGCGGTTCTCCAAAGCCGGTTCTTCCCGCCTGAAGACCATTGGCTTTCCGGCAATTCCATCAGCTACTACTACTTCGGCCACTTCATGATGGCTTTCTTGGCCCAGTTAACGGGCGTGGCCTCTAGCGTGGGCTACAACCTGGGCGTGTCCCTGGTGCCAGCGTTGGTGGCGATTGGCGCCTTCGGGTTGGTCTACAACCTGGTTCGGCTTTCCGGCGGCAGCCTGAAGGCAGGCATGGTCTTCGGCGGCGCGGGCCCGGTGTTGATACTCCTGGCCGGGAACTTGGAAGGGGCCATGGAGTTCGTGAACCTGCAAGGATGGGCTGGTAGCGGGTTCTGGGAGTGGCTGGGCATCAAGGGGCTAACGGGCGCGGAAACAGGGCCTGGCGGTTTCCCGGACACCCAGTGGTGGTGGTTCCGGGCCAGCCGGGTGATTGACACGCTGTCCGGCAGCCAGAGCCTGGATTACACCATTACCGAGTTCCCTTTCTTCAGTTTCATCCTGGGTGACCTGCATCCTCACGTGACCGCCCTGCCCTTCGTCATCTTGGGACTCAGCCTGACGCTAAACATCTTCTTGACCCCGGATCGGTTTGGTCTGGGTTGGCTACGCGACCACGCGGTGGAGTCGGCGACCGTCGCCCTTTTCATCGGCTCACTGGCCTTCATCAACATCTGGGACATGCCGGTCATCGCCGCATTGTTCGGGGCGGCGGTCTTGGTCAAAGCCTACGGGGACCATGAAGGCAATCTCCCTGAAGCAGCCCTGAATTCCGCGGTGGTGGTGGTGCCTGTCCTCGTCCTGGCGGTGGTCATGTTCATCCCTTTCTACAATGGTTTCGATGCCGCGACTTCGGGCATCCTGCCGTTGCGGGACGTCAACACCAGACCCATCTTGCTGTTCTTGGTGATGGGACCATTGATCCTACTGGCTGTCTCATTCCTTATACGTCAAACGACCGGGCTCAAGCGGCCTTCGGACAGCGACAGTTCAGCAGCGGTATTGGTTATGGTAGTTGCGGCGTCACCGTTCTTGGTATGGGCTGGCCTCGCCTTCTTCATCACCCTGTTTGATGAGGACATGAGCGCTGCATTTGGCGAGATCGGCGACAGAATGATCTTGGTGGTGCCGGGATTGGCCCTGGTGGGCTTGGCCGGTTTCAGCGCTATGCAGCGGTCCAGATTCAAGTTGGAACCGGCGGTGGTATTCCTGCTCCTGCTAGCAGGAATGGCTTTTTACCTGTTGGCCGGGGCCGAGATGTTTCATGTTGTCGACCAGTTCGGCGGTGGGTACCGGCGCATGAACACCGTATTCAAGACCTACTACCAGGCCTGGCTGCTATTGGGCATCGTTGGCACGTACGGCATGTATTACATCTGGTCCGTCCGTTCCTCAGCGCAATGGTCATTAAGCATGGGACGGCTTTTGCGCGCCGGGCGTTTCGCTTGGATCGGAGCGACCGCTGTGCTCTTGCTGGCCACGTTCTACTTCCCGGTGGGAGCGGTATTGGACCGCACCGGAGTGCTTCAGGATACGCATACCATTGATGACAATACCCTGAACGGACTCTCCTTCCTGAAACAGTCTGCGCCGGGGGAGTACGCGGCTATCGAATGGCTACGGGACGACGCTCCCTGGGGACGAATCGTCGAAGCTGTTGGCCCATTGGACAACGACAGGCGGCCCCTTGGGAACGATTATTCCGAGTTCTCCAGGGTATCTTCCAGTACCGGCCTGCCGACCGTTCTAGGCTGGAAGGGGCACGAACAGCAATGGCGTAGCTCCACCGCAACGTTCGCGGGCCGGGAAGACGACGTGATAGCCATCTACAGCAACGGCGATCCCAAAGTGGTTCGCCTGTTGCTAGAGGCATACGATGTGCGCTACGTTTACCTTGGCTCAAGGGAGCGCCGGGTCTACGGCGGCGAGAACCTGGCCAATTTTGGCGCCTTCCTGAGAACCGCCTTCGAACAGGACGGCGTAATAATTTACGAGATGGTCCAACCAACGGCGCAGAATAGATGAATATACCTAGGGACCCAGCCCAATCTCAAGCTGGTTTCTCGCCTAAGAACCTGATGTCTCGTCTTTGGGCCGGCCGCACCTTCGGCTGGCTGGAAGCCGGATTTTTGCTGATCGTTGTAGTCGCTCTGGTCATGCGACTCTGGGAATTGGGCGGCCGTACCGTGCACTATGACGAGGCGATTCACCTGCACTTTGCCTGGAAATTATCGGAGAGCGACGGCGCGTTCCTCGGCTGGCCCTGGATCTTCGGAAGCAATTACATCCATTCGCCATGGATGCACGGTCCGTTCCAAATCGAATTCACTGCGGTGATGTTCAAGCTGTTCGGAGACACCGACGTCACCGCCAGGCTGGGTTACGTCCTTTTCGGAACGGCGTTAGTGGCGGTGCCCTACTTCTTCCGTGATTATCTGGGGCGCACCGGGTCGTTCTTGGCAGCGATGATGCTGACGCTATCGCCAACCCTACTCTATTTCAGCCGGTTCGGGCGCAACGACATCATCATGGCCTTCTTAGCTGCGTCGTTGTTGGTCCTGATGTGGCGGTACCTCCACGAAGGGCACAGGCACTACCTCTACATAGCGTCGGCGGTCTTGGCCTTGATGTTCGCCACCAAAGAGACCGCCTACCTGGTGGTGGCTGTTTTCGGACTGATGATGTTGGTCATGTCGATGCGGGATCTCCTGCCGGTTTTACGGCGCCGGCTAAGGCTGTCGGATATCGGACGGCCCGCCGGGTTCTTACTCCTGCTGGCGACCCTTACGCTGCCGCAATGGTCAGCTCTTTCATGGTTAGTCCAGGGCATCTTCGGCCTGACGCTGGTCAACCCTGACCTACAGACAGACGCCAACGTCGCTAATGTTGATGGCACCCCCGGCTTGGTAGGGGCTCCCGCCTGGGCCGATGAGACCCTGCTGCTGCCGATAAAAGACTTGGGCATCAGCGTCCACATCGCGGCCGTTATCATCGGACTGGCGCTGCTCGCCTGGCTGATCAACAGGGAACAGTTCACCCTACGGCGCATCTCCTGCCTGGGCGGAGTTCCCCTGGCGGTTACCGCCGCGATCTGCTTGCTGCTCTTCCGTCCGTTGGCGGATGTGGTCGACAACAAGGGAGTACCCGCCCTTGACCTGGCGCTAGCTGTTTTATTGGCCACCGGGGCGGTATCTGCTTTGGTCTACTTCAGGTATCCGGCCCAGCGCAGCACCTTGCTGCTGGCTATCCCGGCATTCGTCACCGCCCTCTACGCCGTCCTATTTACACCGGTGCTTGACCTGCAAGGCGTGGTGGACAGAATACTACCCAGCGAGGTGACCATCGGCGCCGCCGCCAACGGGCTGCCGGTCAACTACGTGGTTGCCCTTTGTGTGCTATCGGGCGCTATTGTCGTATCGGTAGTCTTAGGGGTCCGCTGGTTGGGCGGTGCGTGGCTGGCCTGTGCCGGCATCTTCTACTTCATCTGGGCCGCACTTTACACCACTTTATTCACCCAGATGTCAGGGGTGTTCAGCGGGTCCTGGCAGGGCATGGGCTACTGGGTCGCCCAACAGGACGTGGCCCGGGGCAATCAACCCTGGTACTACTACTTCGTCGGCCTCCCGGTCTACGAACTGCTGCCGGTGGTCTTCGGCATCGCCGGAGCGGTTTATTTCATCAAGCGGGGCGACCGGTTGGGTCTGGCCTTAACTCTATGGGCTGGTGTGACATTCCTGGCCTACACCTTGGCCAGCGAAAAGATGCCCTGGCTGCTGGTGAATATCACTCTCCCCCTGGTGTTTCTCTCGGCCAAGTTCTTGGGCGAGCTGGCTGAGTCCGTCCATTGGCGCCAAGCGCTTCGGCAGGGGGCGGCAGGATTGTTCTTCCTGGCCCCGATGGGCGCCCTGGGCGGGCTGTTCTTTCTTTACGCCTACACCGATGGTGAAGAAGTTTTGACGGTACAGCATTGGGGTGTATTGGCCGGCGCCGCCGCGGCCCTGACCGCCGCCGCTTTTCTGGTGCGGATCACATCTTCAGCCAGGGGAGGAGCTCTGGCTGCCTTGGGGATAGCTGCCCTACTCATGGGGTTCGGGACTTGGGGCGCGCTCCGGGCTAGTTACACATTCGATGACTCTAACCACGAGATCTTGGTCTATGCTCAGGGCGGCTCAGACTTGAGGGAAACCTTTGCGGCCCTAGAAGAACAGGTTTTTTCGTCCACGGCCGGCTACCCTGACAGTGATTTCTCTCAACGCCGGGCCGTAGAGGTGGATTACGACATCTGGTACCCGTTCCAATGGTACGTGCGGGACGCTGAGTCGGGAGGGCTCCTGCGGTTCACTTGCTTCAAGGATGAGGGAGATGATGGCTGGAACGATAGTTGCAATTCTTTGAACACCGCACCTGAGGATGGGGAATTTAAACCGGACTCGCTGCTGCTGGCATCTGACCACGCCGACCAGGAAGACGCAGAGCTGAAAGAGTACGAGAAGAGCGACGTCCTGCACAGCCTGCTCTGGTTTCCCGAGACTTACCGCCGGCCTTCTGAGGCGCGCCAAAACGAGGAATGGACAGAGGAATTGAAGAAGGACCTGCCCTTCTTCAAGGACGTGGCGACGAGTAGAGGGGCTTGGCGAAATGCTTTAAGTTATTGGATCTTTAGGGACCTAAAGCAAGATTGGTTTACCGGCGACTATTACACCTTCAGCCGTTAGCTGTGCCAGATAGTTGTACGATCAACACGGGCCTCCTTATCTTGGCCCAGTATTCACGCCGCGGGTATACTGAATCCAGACCACTTCTGCCAATAGAAAAGGAACTGATCACTTGATCCTCAAGAGATGGCAGTTCTGGTTGGGCGGAGGCGTCAGCGTCGGCCTGCTGCTGCTTCTCCTCTACCAAGTAGACATGGGGGAACTGACAAACGCCCTTAGGGACGCCAACTACTACCTGTTGGCGCCTTCAGTGGCCGTCTATTTCATCGCCGTCCTGTTCCGGGCCGTCCGCTGGCGTTATCTGCTGGTGCCCATTGGTGTTTTCGCCGTTGGGAGACTATATCCGGTGGTAGTCATCGGCTACATGGCCAACAACCTGCTGCCTGTGCGGTTGGGTGAACTTGTCCGCTCTTATTATTTGGCCCGCCGCGAGAATATCAACACCAGTTCAACCCTGGGGACCATCGCCGTGGAACGGGTCTATGACGGAATAACCCTGCTGGCCTTCGCTGCCCTGGCCGCGCCCTGGCTGCTGATGCTCGGGGAATTCGACGGCGCGGCCGACGTGTCACGGGCAACCGGAATCATCTTCTTGGCCGCCACAATCGTTGCGTTCGCCGTGCTGTTAACAGTCTTCACACTCCTGGGCAGCTCCCCAACATTCGCCGGTCGAATGGAAGGTTGGCTGAACATCGTCCCCGGCGGACTCCGTCCGAAAGTAAAAGGGCTCTTCCGGACCTTTGTAGCCGGCCTGGCCGTGTTGAGTTCACCGTCTAAGCACCTCGCGCTGTTCCTCTACTCCCTGCCGGTGTGGCTGCTGGAAGGCTCTATGTACTTCATGCTAGCCTACTCATTCGGAATCGACGAACATTTCGACTCCGTGGGCGTCCTGCTGCTGGTCGTGCTGCTTCTAACCGCGACCTCCAACCTGGCGACATCGATTCCCAGCGCCATCGGCGGTATTGGACCTTTTGAGATAGTAGCTCAGCAGACGCTGGTGTCCTTAGGTGTCGGAGCATCTCTGGCCGGGGCTTACAGCGGGTTCGTGCACCTGGTGGCCCTCTGGCTGCCGGTCAACCTGGCCGGCCTGGCCCTGCTCTGGAAGAACAACCTGTCCTTCCGCGAGATGACCGCCGCCAGCAGGTCAAGTAACCTGGAATCCGCCCCGGAACTAGCCGGTGAGTCGGCCGGGGAAGACGACTGATGCGGGTCGGAATCATTGGTGGCGGAGTTGCCGGACTGGCCGCCGCCTATGAATTAACCAAGCAGAGCCACTTCGCAGAGGTCTTTGAGCAGGCTGACTTCCTGGGAGGCCAGGCTTCCACCTTCGATGTGTTCGGAGGTCGGCTAGAGCGAGGGTATCATCACCTATTCGTGAGTGATACCGAAATCACCGAGTTGATCCACGAATTGGGCCTGGGGGACGAGCTGGCCTGGATGGAATCCAGCGTGGGTTTCTATCACGGCGGCAAAGTCTGGGACTTTGCCAGCCCTCGCGATCTCCTTTTCTTCAAGCCGTTGCCGTTCTTGGACCGCGTCAGAGTAGGCCTTTGGACATTGCTCCTACAGAAGACCAAATCCTACGCCAAATTCGAAAACGTTACGGCAAAGGACTGGTTATCGCGGCGCATGGGCCCCAAGGGATATGAGGTTATCTGGGAGCCCTTACTTCGAGGGAAATTCGGGGAATTTTACGATAAGATCGGCATGACCTGGATCTGGAACAAGGTAACCCTGCGGGTCGCGTCCAGGAAAGGTGCGGGGCAGGTTGAGCACCTGGGATACCCCATGGGCAGCTTCGGCGAGGTGATTGAAGTCCTGGCAGACCGGATCGCCCAACAAGGCGGCGCGGTCCACACCTCGGCATCGGTAGCAAAGATCGTGGAATCGGAGGGTTCGGCCACCACGCTGGACGTGCGGCTGAAGGATTCTGAAAGCGAACTCCGGGAATATGACGCCGTGATCGCCACCACACCATCCTACGTCTTCACGCGCCTGGCCCCGCCCATGCCCGAGGACTACCATAACAAGCTGGTGGGCATCGATTACCTTTCAGCCGTGTTGATGGTGCTGGTGATGGACCGGCCATTCACCAACAAGTACTGGATGAACATCGCCGACCCGGACATGCCATTCGTCGCGCTGATCGAGCATACGAACCTGATAGACCGTGAGTTGTACGGCGGAAAGCACATCCTATACATCAGTAATTACCCCAGCCGGGACAGCGATCTGTACCAGAAATCCGGCGAAGAACTCATGGACCTGTTCGTGCCACATCTGCAGAAGATCAACCCGGACTTCGACCGGTCGTGGGTGATCGAATACCACCATCACCGGGTAGACGGCGCCCAACCCATCGTGGGGATCAATTACGGCGCAGGGATACCCGGCCACCGCACGCCGCACAAGGGCCTGTATCTGGCCAACACTACCCAAATCTATCCTGAGGACCGGGGCACCAACTATTCGGTGCGCATGGGACGCCGGGTGGCCCAGATGGTGATGGATGACGCCTCCTTCTAGGCTACGACTATAAGATCTGCAATTTGACACCCGTGACGGTGTTGCAAATCCCGGCCTGTCTTGTACAATCTATCTGACTCGAGGGATACGAGCCCTGGTACGGGCGAACCGGTAGGAGAATACCTTGGCCAACGAG
>VFHF01000130.1 GCA_009392095.1 SAR202 cluster bacterium | reverse complement strand
TTGGTGACACCGTGATCACCAAATCCTGCGATCTCTACATTGTTGTCCAAGACCACTTGGTAGGCGTCTTTGAGCTCGTCCATGTCAGACAATTCCCAGGCCATATGATACAGGCCAACCTGGTTTTCGAAGGGCCCCACAGCGTCTTCGCCAATCTCGGCGACGGCGATCTCATGGTTACTGGTAAAGAACCTCATCTTGCCTTCCCTAACCCGGTTCCTGACCTCTAAGCCCAGCACGTTCACGTAGAAATCTTCCGAACGTTGGGCGTCTTTGACTCTGATCACGATATGACCTAACATCTCGGGTTTAATCATGGAATCGCCCTGCACTCAGATTCGCCATTCCCAATATTATCACCGTTTCTTCCGAATCCAGATAGGCGTCCTCAATAGCTATAAACAAATCCACTCATGTCCCTCGAAATGGCGGCCAACAAAGAGTACAATGTTCGCCACTACCCGGCGTCCAAACACGTGAATACACAGCCTTCCTTAATAGAAATAGGAGATCGTCTCATATGACCACCACCAAGCGCGAAAAGAGTTTGATCGTCATCCAACTCTCTGGTGGCAACGACTACCTGAATACAGTTGTTCCGTATAGCGACGGCAAGTATTACGATTCTCGTCCCGTCGTGAACATCTCCCAGGACAAGGTGATACCGATCAACGACCAGTTGGGTTTCAACCCCAGCATGGGGCCGATCAAGTCGCTTTGGGACGAGGGCAAAGTCGCCGTGATCAACGGGATCGGTTATCAGAACCCCAACCGCTCACACTTCCGGTCCATGGACATATGGCACACCGCAGAGCCCGACGCTATCGGTAAAGAGGGCTGGCTGGGGAGGGCGGTCCGCGATCTAGACCCCCTGGGCGAGAACGTGCTCACCGCCGTCAACTTTGGCCGGGGTCTTCCCAGGGCGCTGGGTTGTCCAGGCGTGTCCGTCGCTTCGGTCGGCGACCTTGAGACTTACGGCCTTTTCCCAGACGTACAGGACGAGGAATTGCGCATGTTCACCCTGGAGGCATTCTCCAGGATGTACGGCGGGGCCGCCGGGCGAGACCCGGTGATGCAGATGCTGGGGCAGACCGGCCAGGACGCCCTGCAGGGCGCAGACATCCTCCGCACTGCGCCGGTCATGTATTCCTCTTCTGTGGAATACGGCCCAGACACCTTAGCCCAGAACGTGAAAAGCATATCCCAGGTGTTCCACGCCAACATAGGCGCCAAGGTGCTCTACACCCAGCACGGGCCCTTCGACACCCACTCGGGCGAGCTGCCTACCCATGCCAAGCTGTGGAACGAAGTCGCCGGATCAGTGGGTTGCCTGATGGACGACCTGAAAGAACACGGCACCGAAGACGACGCCACGATATTGATCTTCTCCGAGTTTGGGCGCCGCATCAAGGACAACGCCTCCGGGAGCGACCACGGCTCCGCCGGCGTGGCATTTCTGATCGGCGGCGCGGTCAACGGCGGGTTGTACGGCGAATACCCCTCTCTGGCCGAAGCCGAACAGATCGAAGGCGACCTGCGTTCCAACAACGACTTCCGTTCCGCCTACACTAACGTCCTGGAAGATTGGCTGGGGCTGGACGCCGCACCCATCGTCAACGGACAGTTTGAGAAGTTCGATATATTCCAGTCTTAGCTTCAACCTAAAAGACCTAGCCTGGTCCACTCGAGGATATTTATGATAAGCAACGACACCGCATTGATGGCCCATCTGCTTCGGCGCGCCGGTTTCGGCGCCAGCCGCGACGAATTGGAAGGGTATCTGGCCATGGGGTATAAAGGCGCCGTGGATGCCCTGCTTAATCCCACCGACCCCGGCAACATGCCGGACGACCTGATCCGCCGCTATCACGTGGAGCAGTCGGAATTGCGCGACCTGCCCGGTTCAGCTGCCTACTGGATGTACCGGATGATCAGCACCGCCTGTCCAATGGAGGAGAAGATCGCCCTCTTCTGGCATGGCCTGTTCGCCACCGGCTACACCAAGTTGAACCAGGCACGCACCCAGCTCAACCAGGTGGACATGTTCCGGCGATCCGGTCTGGGAAGCTTTGAGGACTTGCTTTTAGAACTCTCCAGAGACCCAGCCATGATCATCTGGCTGGACAACAATGAGAACCACGGTGACAGCATAAATGAGAACTATGGCCGGGAGCTTCTGGAACTCTTCTCCATGGGCATCGGCAACTATTCCGAGGACGACATCAAGGAATGCGCTAGAGCCTTCACCGGCTGGACGCTGGGCAACGCGGAATATATGGCCATCAGGGCTGCCAAGGACTCCATCTGGCCCTACGGACGCATCGCCTGGCACTTCGACTACCGGGAAGACGACCATGACGACGGAGAAAAGACATTCCTGGGCGAGACCGGCAACTTCAACGGCGAAGACATCATCGCCATCATTGTCAAGCAGGAGTCCACTGCCCGGTTCTTGGCAACCCGACTGTTCCAGTTCTTCGCCGCCGACGAGGTGAGCAAGGCAGGAGAGAACGCCGTCGAAGCAATGGTAGCCACCTACTTCTCGTCTGGATACAAGATCAGCGATATGCTGCAGACCCTTTTCCTCTCCGATTATTTCAAGTCGGATGAGGCCCGGTTCGCCCGGGTCAAAGGTCCCGTAGAGATGGTAGTCGGGG
Organism: SAR202 cluster bacterium; assembly: GCA_009392095.1. GTDB lineage: Bacteria > Chloroflexota > Dehalococcoidia > Lucifugimonadales > UBA3495 > UBA9611. The sequence goes on along the minus strand of VFHF01000130.1, from coordinate 9,003 downwards.
CGATTCGGATGGCCGGCAACTACCAAAACCCATCTCTTGGCATCGAGAAAGTCTCTGACAATATGTTCTTTATGGGCCAAGGCCTACTGCGGCCTCCCACCGTCGAAGGTTGGCACGAAGGCGTCGAATGGATCGACAGCGGCGCGTTGGTCGAGCGAGTGAATTTCGTGGCCAAGGTACTGTCCGACGTGAAAAGCCCAGGCGTTAGGTCGATCATCGACTGGCTCGAGGCAGGCGCGGACGATGGCGTCCTAAATCCATCGGACCTGGCTGACGGCTGCCTAGACCTGCTGGGCCCCATCCAAGTCTCGGATGAAACACGTTCGGTGCTGGTGGACTACGCCGCCCGGCTCGGCGACCTGGACCTGAACGGGCACCAACCCGGAGACCAGGCCGAGCAGCGGGTGGGCAACATGCTGCGCCTGGTGGCGGCCACCAGGGAATACCAACTGGCCTAAGCCCGACCTGGGACTCGACAACCGAAATATATCTCCGCTGATAAAGGGGCCCGCGTGAGTACGCAGATCAAATCGCCCGGAATCGTGGTGGATTACGTCAAGACGATCGGCATTGTCAACAACGGCTACAATGGCCGTGGCTTTGCCAATCCCTACGACATCATCGTGCACAACGACAGCCGCATCTTCATACTGAACCGGTGCGACCCAGCGCGCGCCTCCGCGATACGCGTTGGCATCTGCACGCTCGACGAGGAGTACCTAGGCGAGTTTGGCAAGGGATTCGGCACAGGCGACGGACAATTCGTTTGGGCGGTGGCAATGGCACTGGACAGCCAGGACCGAATTTTCATCACCGACGAACACAGTAACCGCGTAACCATCTACAACACAGACGGGGAGTACATCTCCAATTGGGGCAATTCCGGTTCCGGAGACGGCGAACTGAACGGCCCGGCCGGTATCGCGGTCGATTCCTCGGGCAACGTCTTCGTGGTGGACCAACACAACGCCCGCGTCCAGAAATTCACTGCAGAGGGTCAGTTCATCGCCAATTGGGGATCCTTTGGAAATGGCGAAGGACAGTTCAACCTGCCCTGGGGGGCTGCGATCGATAGCGACGACAACATCTATATCGCCGATTGGAGAAACGACCGCATCCAGAAATTCACCAACGATGGCAAGTTCCTAGCCGCCTTCGGCAGTACCGGTTACGGCGAAGGCCAATTCCGGCGGCCCACCGGCGTGGCCGTCGACCCCGAAGGCTTCATCTATGTGGCCGATTGGGGTAATGAACGGGTCCAGATCTTGTCCGCGGACGGTAGCTTTCAGCTGATCTTGCGGGGTGAGGCCACCATCTCCAAGTGGGCGTCGGAATATCTTGCCTCCAACCCCGAAGAAAAGGCCGAGCGGGACATTTCCAACCTCATCCCAGAGTTGCCCGCCCACCTGAACACCCCCTACCACATCTCCTCGCAAACAGAACCTTATTTCTGGGGCCCAGTTTCCGTTTCCCTGGACCGGGAAGGCCGCCTCTATGTGACCGAAACCAACCGGCACCGGTTCCAGGTCTACCAGAAGCGTTAACCCGGACCGCAATCCATTCCGCCTACCGTTGATCGGCGGGAGGTTCATTCGTTTGGGGAGAGTCTAAGACCCAAGATTTCACTGCTTCCACAGTTATCTCTGCGGGGAATAAGCATGTTTAAAGCCACGGAGGGGATCGTCCTTCCTACCACCATGACCGGGTCATACCCAAAGCCAAATTGGTACAATCAGGGGCTTCGGGGGCGGCCATTCAAGACGGCGTTGGGGGACACTCTGTTCCGTGAGCAATATCTGGACGCCGTGGCCACGGTGATCACCGACCAGGAAATGGCCGGAATGGACATCCTGACCGACGGCGATTCACGCTTCGACCTGGAAGTTGGCGGGAAGTCGTGGTTCTTCTACGTCTTGGAGCGGTTGGGCGGCCTAAAAGGCAGCAAAAACCAGTCCCCCGGTTGGTCCGGCGATTTCGGCATTCAGCCAGGCCACATCCTCTACGAAGTCCAAGAAGCGTACCAATCTCCCATCGTGACCGCGCGGCTAACGGCCGGACAGTTGGACTACCCGGCCCTCTGGCAGGTGGCCCAGAAGATGACCGCAAACACGGTGAAGTTCGGGACAATCAGCTCCCAATCGTTGACTCGCATGATGTGGAACGAGTTCTACCCATCTGACAAAGAGCTTATCCTCGATATGTGCGACATCATCAACCAGGAGCTACGGGACGTGGCGGCGGCTGGTTGTAAGCTGATCCAGATCGAGGAGCCGCGGCACCACTTCATGGCCCAGGACCCGGCCACAACCGATGCGGACTATGACTTCTACACCGAAGCGTTCAACCGTGAGGTCCAGGGAGTAGACGCCGAGATCTGGCTGCATACCTGCTGGGGTAACCCGGCCCAACAACGCCTGGTCACGAATCCAACCTACGAGAGGGCCATCGCTCACCTGCTCGAGGTGAACGCCGACGTGGTCACCTTCGAAGCCGCTGGCTCCGGAGGGAAAGATCTGCCGCTGTTTGCACAGCACGAAACGAACAAAAAAATCGCCATCGGAGTAGTTAACCACACCAACACCGTGGTTGAGTCGCCTGAACAGGTAGCTGGTCTGATCCGCCGGGCGCTAGAATTCGTGCCAGTGGAACGGCTGATTATCTCAACGGACTGCGGGTTCGGCCGGGAAGGCATCTCCCGCAGGATCGCATTCCACAAATGCGTGGCCCTGGTGCAGGGCACCAACAAAGTGCGGAAGGAACTAGGCCTGCCTGAAGCGATGGTGCGAGCCGCCGACCCCCAATTCACCTTCGGCGGACCAAGCGGAAATTAGAAGTAACTAGAACAGGGGGATGTTCCACCCATGCGGATAGCAGTGCCTGACTTGATATCGAACTCCTATTTTCCCGCGGTCGCGGCGGTTGAGTTGGGCTTTTTCAAAGCCGAGGGTTTGGACGCGGAACTAGAGTTGATATTCCCCGTGCCCAAGACCATGGAAGAACTGCGAGAAGGCAAGTTGGATTTTGTAGCCGGCGCCGCTCACGCAACTCTCCAGGCGTTCCCCAATTGGAAGGGCGCAAAGCTGTTGGCCTCGCTGGCGCAGAACACCTACTGGATGCTGGTGCTGCGCTCGGACCTGAACGCCAAGTTGGGCGATGTGAGTGCGGTGAAGGGCCTCAAGATCGGCGCCGCGCCCGGTCCGGACTCGACGATACGGCAATTGATCAAAGAAGCCGGAATCGATCTTGAGAAAGACGGCGTTGAGGTTGGCCCGGTCCCCGGCTCAACGGGTGCCGGCGTTTCATTCGGAGTGAACGCCGCTCAGGCGCTGGAGGATGGGATCATCGACGGTTTTTGGGCCAACGCCATGGGGAGCGAGGTGGCAGTGCGAAAGGGACTCGGCACGGTGATACTGGACGCCAGACGAGGTATCTGCCCGCCGCCCTCGGTGCGTTACACATTTCCGGCGCTGGTCACCACAGACGCGAATATCGAGAAAGACCCAGAGATGGTGCGCGCTGCCGTCCGTGCCATCGTGAACGTTCAAAAAGCGCTCAAGGAAGACCCATCACGGGCGACGGCAGTTGGAGAGCAGCTGTTCCCGGCCATGGAGGCGGGGATGATAGCGGGACTGATCGAACGGGACCTGCCCTTTTACGACCCAGCCATCAGCGAAGATGCGGTAAAGGGTATGAACGCGTTTGCCAAAGATATCGGGCTGCTCACGGAGGATGTGACTTACGACCAGGTCGTCGCGACACAGTTTAGCGGCATCTGGACGGATTAGTTCAGGAAGAACTTATACCTTGTCGAGCTAGATGGCTCCCAACTTCTTCAGCGCTTCCAGGCCCGACTTGGACAGGCCTAGCTCGCCGCCCAGAATCTCCTCGTTGTGCTCGCCAATCAGGGGAGCGCGGCGGGAGATGCGCCACGGTGAGGAATTATAGATCGCCGCAGGGCCGGGATAGGTGAATTCGCGTCCCAGCTCTGGGTGCTCCACCGGCACGAAGAATTCCCTGTCTTCCAAATGAGGGTCGCCGACGATCTCGCCCATCGTCCGGATCGCGCCCCAGGGAAAGTTCAGTTCCTGCCCTCCCTCGTAGGCCTCGACCAACGGCATGTTGGCAAAGAAATTCTTCAACACGTCGGCGAAATGCTGGCCGCTTTCTTCGACCACGGCCGGGTCCTGGTATTTTTCGTCCAGCAGGTCTTGGGCCAGTCCGTGCTCGTCCATCCATGTGGCCAGAATTTTCACCCTTGCCGGGGTGAGGTTGCTGCCAGACCGAGTCGTGTTGATAAACCCACCATCGTTGGTGGCATGTTGGATGCCGGGCGACATGTCGGCCGAAGCGTGCCTCCCAGTGTGGCGGCGCACCACCTCTCCAGTGGACAGATAGATGGCAATGGCGCCCTCGGTTGTTAGAGAGCAGGCCTCGTGGGCCGAGACATCGATGTACTGGCCTTCTCCGGTGAAGTCGCGGTGATAGAGGGCCCCCATGATTGCGATGTATGAGTAATGGCTCGCTATGTGCCAGGCATTGCCGCCGCCGGGAGCGATGGGTGGCGCATCGGGCACGTCTTCCACGTCATACCCTGAGGACGCCATCTGGCCGCCGGCCGCCAAATGCAACAGGTCTGAGGTCTTGTAGTCTCGCCAAGGTCCGTCCTGCCCAAAAGGGGTGACTGAGCACATGATCAGGCCGGGATTGTCCGCCGAAAGGTCTTCATAGCCCAGCCCCAGACCAGGCATATAGCCGGCTGGGAAGCTTTCGAGGATCAATCCGGCGGTGGCGGAGAGTTTGCGGAATACTTCTTTGCCCTCGGGCTTGGTGATGTCAAGGGTCACACCGCGTTTGGAGGTGTTGTAGTGCCAGAAATATAAGCTGCGTTCGGGGTGTTCTTCGTCATTTAAGAACGGTCCAACATTCCGGGTTTCTTGGCCGCCGGGCGGTTCGATCTTGATCACGTCGGCGCCCAAATCAGCCATCAGCTTGCCGCAGAACTGGGCATGCTCGCCGGTCAGTTCCAAAACCCGCAGACCGACCAGTGGCCCAACCATATCGTTGCTAGAGCCTGCCTGCGTCATCTTTTTGCCTCTGCGTCGATCGCTTCTTGAACGTAAGGGAATTTAGGGGTCGCCTCAGGCCAGTAGACGCCATCTTTATAACCCTGAACCAGCTCTTCGCTGCTGACACCCAACAAATCGCCCATGATCTTGGTAGTGTGTTGCCCAATCATCGGCGGCGGCCCTTTTACGGCCACTTTATTGCCGTCCAAACGGAAAGGAGCGCCTTGGAATTTCCAGTCGCCGAGCATGGGGTGTTTAACCTTGGTGAACATGCCCCGGTGGCGCAACTGCGGGTCGTTCTCCACCCGGTCTTCCGAACTCTGGACCGGCATGGCGCGAACGCCGGCCGCCTGGCATTTTTCAGCCAGATCGTACTTTCCCAAAGTGCTCGTCCACTGCTCGATTCCCTGGTCCATCTCGTCTTGGTTCTCTAAGCGGCCATCGAGGCTCGTGAACTTGCCCTTTTTGGCCCAATCGGGCTTGCCCATCAGTTCAACTAAGTTAGTCCATTCCTCATCGGCTAGACAGGCGATGACGCACCAATCGTTATAGCCGCCGCCAAGGGTACGGAAGGCGTTATGGGGCGCGGCGATGGGGCCGCGGTAATTATTGATCACCGGCGCTCCAGGCCAGACAGTCCGGTTGCCCGGCGGATAGCCTTCCCGCCGCGACTCTCTGCCATTTACTGTTTTGTCCAGGAACGCTGTGCCGGTAAGGGTGATTCCCGTGATCATCTGGGATAGGTCAACGTGCTGTCCTTGACCGGTGTGGTTCCGGTGGCGTAGGGCGGTGAGGGCACACATCGCGCCGTACATGCCGCCCGTGTCGTCCAGGTACGACCAGCCCCAACCGGCGGGCGGTTTGCCGGGCAGACCCGACTGGTGGGTAAGTCCGGACAGCGCCTGGGCAGCGGGGCCCATGGTCCCAAAATAGTGCTGGCGTCCGGTCTGGCCGAACCCGGCCATAGACACATAGACGATGTCGGGCCGCAGCTTCTTCAGTTCTTCGTAACCCAATCCCCAGCGGCCCATAATCCGGGAACTGAAATTCTCGATGACCACATCGGAAACAGAGATCAAACTCTTGACCGCTTCAAGGCCTTTGGGGTGGCGGACGTTGACGCTGAGGCCCAGTTTCCCGGCGTTGGTGTCAGCGAACTGCCCGGTGGAATTGGGGCCTGCCTCCACTCCGGGGGGCACGGTAAACCGGTTCTGCCGGAGCATATCCATGTTCTCCGGCCATTCCACTTTGATCACCTCGGCGCCCAGGGTGGCCAGCCAACGTGCGGCCCACGGCCCGGCCCGGACCCAGGTGAAGTCTACGACGCGAACCCCCTCTAATGGCTGGTCCTTGCGCCGTTTGGGAACCTGATTATGGTCAGACTGCATCTTTTTAATCGACCTTTAGTAAACCTTGTTCAAACCCTATTTGGAATCGGCGTCCCGGTTAAGCCAGGGTTCGGAAACAGCCTCGTCCGGCCAAAAGAACTCGAACCCAGCTGCTAAGGCATACTGCCGGTCCAGGTCCTCCCGGTCTCCTATGTGGTAGTAGACATCAGCCTCAAATTTGGCTTTTACGTCAGGTAGCTGATGTTTCGAGACGGCAAAGTCATAGGCGATGCCGTACTTTTCCCAGATGGCCCTCTGTCCACTGATCGGACGGTCGGAACAACTTCCGACCAATATCCCTGCCTCCTGAGTTTTCCGAACTAATTCCATGGTCAGCACGCCGGGTGGGTCGCCCACTTCGAGGGTGCCGTCGATGTCAAAACTTATCAATATAGCCAACTAGGTTCATCTCTCTTTGATCCGTGGTGCGCTATCAGAAGCGCCCTCATCCTAACCTTCCTCTTAAAGGGAGAAGGGACTCGCTAAAGTTTTAGTCAGGAGTGGCGCTCCAGACAGTGAAGTTGCCGCCCATGGGCATAGGTCCGCCGGAAACGCCGATCTCTGGCTTTACTCCGGTGATTGCGCGGGCCCCAGCCCGGCCTTGAATCTGTTGGATGCAGTCAGTGTGCATCCAGAAACGGCTACGGCCGCTGCCGATGTTGCCGCCGCTGGGCAGAACCGGGTTTGGCCCCTCGATGCTGATGTCCGTCTGGTAGAAGTCCAGCGCATCCCCGTTCTGCATCCCACGGAAGCGGAGACCTTCCAGATGGAACTGGTGGAACAGCGCAAAGCCGTCGTACATGTTTTCAAATGAGAGGTCCGCGGGGGTGATACCGGCGCCTTCGTAGATCTTTCGGCCGGTTTCGGCGGTCTCTTTCTCAACCTCGTCCAAGGTTGGCAGGATGCTGCGCTGGGCGCCTCTGCTGGAGGCGTGGTTAAGGATGTAGACGGGCTTCTGCTTCATATCCTTGGCCCGATCTGCGGTAGTGAAGAGGTAGGCCCCAGACACCATGATTGGGATGTCATTATCGAAAAGGTTGGCCGGTTTAGCTATCCACCGGGCGTTCACGTAATCCTCAGCCGTCAACTGCTCCGGCCGGTGCTGGGCCCAGTACCCTTCAGGGAACATCAGTCCGTTCCGTCTGGAGTTGGCCATGAAGGGGGCCATCATGTCATGGGACTTACCGTACTTGCGGCAGTACTCGGCGAATTGTAACGCCGTGCCGTAGGAGCCGGGTGCTCCCCAAAGAGTCCTTCCCGGACTCATGGCAAAGGTCCCGGGAACAGTATCAGTAGCACTGATTCCAGCCTGGTTGTACCGGCCTTCAAGGTTGTGCCAGCTCTTGAGCACCAAACAGGTGTGGGTGCGGCCCTCACCGACGGCCTGAGCAGCAACAACGATAGCGTGGGACATGCAGCCCATGCCATACATGGTGAACTTAACATTGGTCAGTTCCGGCATGTTTTTCAAGATCCACTCGGCGCTCAGCTTAGCTATGCCGTCCAGTGGGTCGTCTGTCTGGTTGTAGGCGTTGACCACATCCATGGGAATCTCTTGGCCCTCGGGCCAGTGAGCCCCGGTGGTGGTTACGGGGTCGAGCACCAAACCGTCGATGTCGGCTGGGTTAACGCCGGCGTCTTCAATCGCCTGTCTAAGAGCGAAGATGCTGTTGGCGCCCATCGTGTTTTCCGCGGTGCCGTCCCAGCGCCGAGTGGTCGGGGAGTGCCCGATACCAACGGCTGCCACCTTACCTTTGTGTTCCCAAACTCCCAGTCCTTCAGTTGTCCGATACATGGAAGCTGGGGCATTCTCGGTGGTCATTGTTCACTCCTTTGTGGAAGCTGTCTAAATATCAGAATCAAGGTAGGTTAGGCTACTACCCGCCATTCGGGCACCTTTTGGCCGTTCGCTGTCTCTTCGAAGATCACTTCGACAGCGGCGCCTACCGGTACATCGTCCACGGGCGTCCCAGGGAGGTGGGAGTACATCTGGATACCGGGGTCGTCGTCCAATGTGATTACTACCAGGTTGAACGGCTGGTCTTCCTGAAGCAGCCTGACGGGGCAGTCGTAGACCACGCCGTAGTTATAGATCTTGCCCTTGCCGCTCATCACTTTCCATTCCAGGTTGTTTGCCGACTTGCATTGGCTACAGGTTGGCATCGGGGGGTTCTGGAGGCGGTTGCAGGCGCTGCAGTTCTGCATCTCCAGGCGGCCTTCATTGGCGGCATCGAAGTGGGGCTTAGTTAATTCGTCGGGTACGACACCTTGCTTTACCATTTTTCCTACCTACTCATATTTTTCGCTCGTTGGCGTTCGCTTTTGGTGGAGGTATAACGAGCGTGATCAATCGCGAAAGGAATCACCGAGTTAACAATATTCACATTTCCCCAATATGTCAAAACATGAGGGTATCGGGCAGGCCAGAACGAGGAAAGTCAGGTTAATCGTCGAAGATTCTAGTTGCCCATTGGGCCAACTTAGAATCCACGGAATCACAGTACTCAGGAGTCATATCTCTGCGGAGGTGGATGGGCCTTCCGGTTGGT
>VFHF01000129.1 GCA_009392095.1 SAR202 cluster bacterium | reverse complement strand
TTCCAGGTACAGTTGATAACATCCGGAGGCAAGCCTCAGGTGCGCCAAGTGCCTCTGGACGCCAACAATACCGGGGAAATCACCGTCCTGCCGCCCGGAGACGGAGAGCGGCTGATCGTTGCGGCGGCGGCGTTGGCCGAAAAGACTAGGCAACCGGTCAGCTACACGCTAAGCGTCGCGCCTGCTCAGTAGCTAAAAGCCTGTTCTGGTCTAAAGGATTGGCAGGTAACGGGAGGTTTCGTAGTCCGTTACGGTGGCCCGGTATTCGTCCCACTCCATAGTCTTGTTCTGAATGACGCTGTGCAGGATGTGGTCGCCCAGAGCCTCCCGTAGCAATTCGCTTTCCTCAGCTAGAACGATTGACTCCCCAAGGCTACCCGGCAGAGGTCTGATTCCCTTGGCCTGTCGTTCTTCGGTAGTCATGGCAAACACATTACCTTCCACCGCTTGTGGCACCGGGTACTCCTGCTCGATACCTTTGAACCCGGCGGCAAGCAACACGCTGAATGCCAAGTAGGGATTGCAGGCTGGGTCCGGAGCTCGGTACTCCACCCGCATGGAGCTCTCGTAGCCCGGCTTATAGGCCGGAACACGTATAAGGTCCGAGCGGCTGACATGTGCCCAAGAAATGAACGCCGGAGCTTCAAATCCAGGCACCAAGCGTTTGTAGGAGTTGACCCACTGATTCGTGATCAGAGTGATCTCAGGGGCGTGGTGCAACAGGCCGGCGATGAACCGCTTTCCGGTGATGGACAGTTGGTGTTCATCGTCCAAGTCGAAGAAGATATTCTTGTCGCCCTGAAATAAGGACTGGTGGACGTGCATCCCGGACCCGTTCATACCGGAGATGGGCTTGGGCATAAAACTGGCGTAGGCGGACTTTAGTTGGGCCAGTTCTTTAATCACCAGTTTGGCCGTCATCACGTTGTCGGCCATGGTCAAGGCGTCGGTGTACTGGAGGTCTATTTCGTGTTGGCTGTGGGCGCCCTCATGGTGCGAGTACTTGACTGGGATCCCCATGTCGGCCAAGTTCAACACCGTTTCCCGACGGAGGTCCGCGGCGGGGTAGCTTGAGACTTGGTCGTAGTAGCCTTGTTGGTCCAACGGTTCGGGCGTTTGGGAGTCCTTCAGGTAGAAAAACTCGATCTCGGGGCCGACGTAATAGGTATAACCGCTTTTGGCCAACCGCTCCAAGTTTCGCTTGAGAGCGTAGCGCGGGTCGCCTATAAACGCCTCTCCCTGGGGAGTCCGAATGTCGCAGAACATACTGGCAACCGCGTTCTGACGCGGACGCCAAGGCAGCAATGTGAACGTTGTCGGGTCTGGAAATGCGCGCATGTCGCTTTCGTCGATTCGGGCAAAACCCTCTATAGCCGCCCCGTCAAATCCCACGCCTTGTTCGATGGCGTCTTCCAGATCTTCCACCGTGATGGCGAACCCCTTTAGGTGCCCCAGGATGTCAGTGAACCACAGGCGAATAAACTTGACGTCATTCTCCTGGGCTGTGCGTACCACGAAATCTCGCTCCGCGGCCCGGTCTGCATCCATGATTGTCCTCCGAAATTAGACTCCGCCACAAGTTGAAACAAGTATAACTCGTTTGACTTTATCAGTTGCTTTAAAACAAATAAACGGGCGGGTAGATTAACCTCAATCCATCCCCGCCCGTCAGTAAACACTAATCAAGCAACATGTTAAGCAACGTAAAGAACGTTATTCGAATGCCTGCTCCCCATGTTCTGATATATCCAGCCCTTCATTCTCGCCAATTTCGTCAGCTTTGACGCCAATGGTGTACTTAAGGACAATCATTATTGCGCCGGTAACTACGAATGCCCAGGCTCCAGACGCGCCGATCGCTATGAGCTGATTGATTACCTGTTCGCCACGGCCGATATCTAGAGCACCATAACCGACCCCAACGAAAAGGCCTGTAGCCAACGCGCCCCACATACCTCCTATTCCGTGGACACCGAAGACAGCCAAAGCATCATCAATTTTAATTTTCTCTATGAGTTTAACTGCTCCGAAACAAAGAGATCCGGCACCGAACCCAATTATTATTGCCGGCATTGCCCCGACGAAACCGGCAGCTGGAGTAATGGCGACCAAACCTGCTACAGCTCCGGTGGCCGCCCCGACCGCACTAGGTTTTCCAGCGACACACCAGGAGAGTATCAACCAAGTTACCATCGCCGTTGCGGCCGCGGTATTCGTGACAACGAAGGCGTTCACGGCTGTAGCGTCAGCAGCTAGAGCGCTACCGGCGTTAAAACCAAACCAACCGAACCACAGCAGGCTGGCACCCAGTACCACCATAGGCACGTTGGCAGGGCCCATAGGCTGCTGGAGGAACCCAACCCTCTTGCCGACCACTAAGGCAGCGGCCAAGGCGCCGAATCCAGCACTGATATGTACGACCGTACCACCGGCAAAATCTAACGCCGGTGCACCACCCAAGAGTTCACCCAACCAACCTCCGCCCCATACCCAGTGAGCAAGCGGAGCATAGACGATTGTCACCCATAGGACGATAAACAAACATAGGGCACTGAATTTCATACGTTCTGCAAATGCACCAGTCACTAGAGCCGGAGTGATAATGGCGAACATCGCCTGGAAAATCATGAAAGTTTGGCCTCGGGTATCGCCAGCAGCTGCGTCAGCAGAGACGCCTTTTAAGCCAAACAATTCTAGATTCCCAACAAATCCTCCGATATCAGGACCAAACGCCAAACTGTAGCCCCATAACACCCAAACAATGCCTACGAGGCCGATGCTCACAAAGCTGTACATGATAGTCGATACGATATTCTTTCGACGCACCAACCCACCGTAGAAAAACGCTACACCAGGCGTCATGAGCAGTACTAACGCCGAACACGCTAGGACCCAAGCTGTATCTCCGGTATCCATTCTTACACCGCCGAAGTTTTTATTTAGAATTCCCTATGAGGGTCTCTACAATGTACAAGTAGAATATTTCCTACAGATTTCGGAATTGTTACATAGTTGTTTCCAGAATATTAATCATTTGTTACGACATTGGCCCTAGCAATTACACCACCCATTTGTCAGATCGGTCTCTGCTGTATGTATGACAAAAATACGAGCAACCAACTGCCACGTCACAGATGAGCAGCGGCAAAAAGAAGGGCTGCAGATCTGCAGCCCTTCGGATGTTTCCAAGACCCCACAATCTTGGCCGGAACTCAATCTACTTTTCGATTGGGGCTCCCACGATGCTCCCCCACTCGGTCCAGGAACCGTCGTAGTTGCGGACGTTGGAGTATCCCAGAAGTTGAGTCAGGACAAACCACGTATGGGACGACCGTTCGCCAATCCGGCAGTAAGCGATGGTCTCTTTGCCGCCGTCGATTCCCTTGCCGCCATAAAGAACCTGCAGGTCATCAGCCGATTTGAAGGTTCCATCCTCCGCCACGGCCTGTCCCCAAGGCACGTTGGCTGCGCTAGGGATGTGCCCGCCGCGCTGGGCGCCTTCCTGGGGCAGGTTCTCAGGGGCCAGAAGCTCGCCGGAATACTCGGCGGGGGCTCGGACGTCGACCAGAGAGATGCTGCCCGCGTTAACTTTGCTCAACACTTGATCGCGGTAGGCGCGGATATCCTCGTTGGCGGCTTTCGCCGTGTAGGACTTCGCGGCGTGGCTGACGGCGTCGGTGGTCAAGGGCTTGCCCTCGGCATCCCACTTGGCCCGCCCGCCGTTCATCAGCTTGACGTCGGCGTGCCCGTAGTACTTCATCTGCCAGAAGGCCCAGGCCGCGAACCAGTTGTTGTTGTCGCCGTAGAGGATGACCGTGGTGGTGGTGTCAATACCAGCAGAAGCTA
>VFHF01000128.1 GCA_009392095.1 SAR202 cluster bacterium | reverse complement strand
GCCTTGCCGAAGACCGTTACTTGCTGATCCCCAACGCCGGGAACCGCCTGGCCGTGGTCGCCTGGTTCCAGCGCTGGATAGACGAAAAGTTCTCCCCCGGCTGCGCCATGGACGATGTCACAACCACAACCGGCCTGATCGCATTCCAGGGCCCCGGAACGATAGACATGATCGATAAGCTGGCCGACACACCGCTATCGGAGATGCGGCCCTTCTCCTGGGCTGAAAGCATCATCCAGGGCACTCCCATATTCGTGGGCCGGACCGGCTACACCGGGGAAGACGGGTTCGAGATGCTCGTCCAAGGCGACGACGTGGTGAAAATCTGGTCCATCCTCACCGCTTCCGGCGCCTCCCCCTGCGGTTTGGGCGCCCGAGACGTCCTGCGGTTGGAAGCTGGATTGCCCTTACACGGCCACGAAATCGACGAACAAACCACGCCCATCGAGGCCGGCTTGGACCGGTTCGTGCGGACCGACAAAAAATTTGTGGGCTCCGATGTCCTGAAAAGCCACCAAGAGAGCGGTGTGCAACGGAAACTGGTGGGGTTCACCCTGCCGGGACGCAGCGCTCCGCGTGCCGGTTACACTCTGTCGCACGGTGGCGAAGCTGTTGGCGCTGTGACCAGCGGAAGCTACTCACCAACCCTTGACACCAGCATTGGCATGGGCTACGTTTTGGGTCGTTATGTCGAGTCCGGAACGGCGTTGGATCTGGACATTCGGGGCCGCACCGTCCCGGTTACGGTCACAGAGTTGCCCTTTTACACCCGCCCCAGGAGGCCCTAGCCAAATTGAGTCCTGACGACCGCAGATACACAAATGAACACGAATGGGTCATGGCCAACAGCGCGGCTCCCAGCAGTGTCGTGGCCGGAATCACCGACTACGCCCAAGACCAACTGGGAGACATCGTCTTCTTCGAACTGCCCAAGGTCGGCGATCCAGTGACGCATCTCGTTAAGATGGGCGAGGTCGAATCGGTGAAAGCCGTTTCAGACCTGTTCTCACCTGTCGACGGCGTAGTAACCGAGATCAACGAGAAGCTCCTGGACCACCCTGAACTGGTCAACTCAGACCCATTTGGCGAAGGCTGGCTCATAAAAGCCACGGTCACGGAAATAACAGCGATCGACGGGTTGATGTCGGCCGCAGACTACGACTCCTTCACCGCCGGGATCTGATGACTGCCACTCGCCCGAACACGCCTGGAACAAACGGCGGACACTTCCAGTCCCATTACATCCCCAACACCACCGATGAGCAAGCAGAGATGCTGGCCGCCCTCGGCATCGACTCCATCGACCAGTTGTTTGCCGATATCCCCGACGAGTTCCGCAATCCAACGTTAAACCTGCCTGCGCCCTTATCGGAATTGGAAATCCAGCGGGAGTTGGGCGGGATGGCTGCCAAGAACCGTCCTCTAGGCAGCGGACCTTCTTTCCTCGGCGCCGGTTCATACGACCACTTCATCCCGGCCATCATAAAACCGTTGATAACTCGAGGCGAGTTCCTCACCGCCTACACACCCTACCAGGCTGAAGCCAGTCAGGGAACTCTCCAGGTGATCTACGAATTCCAGACCTTGATTTGCAACCTCTACGGCATGGAGGTTGCCAACGCCGGGATGTATGACGGCGCCACCAGCCTAGCAGAAGCTGCCCTAATGGCCTGCCGTGTAACCAAGCGGGAGAAAGTAGCGCTGGCCGACAGTATCTCCCCGGCCTATACCGATGTGATCCGCACCTATTGCCAGTCACAAAACATCGCGGTTGAGACCGTAAACCCGTCCAGTCCGAACTTGGACGCCGAGACGGCTTGCATCGTGTTGCAGTACCCCAATTACTTCGGGTACATCGAAGACCTGCAAAAACTGGTGGACTCCGCCCACGCCCAAGGGGCGCTGGCAGTGGTCTCCACCGACCCCACAGCGATGGGCATGTTCCAGACTCCCGGCCATTACGGTGCCGACATCGTCACCGGCGACGGACAGCCCCTGGGTATCCCTTCCAGTTACGGCGGCCCCTACGTTGGCCTGTTCGCCACCAAACAGGAATACATCCGCCAGATGCCCAGCCGTCTGTCGGGCCGCACAGTGGATAAGAACGGCAAGACCGGCTATGTGCTAACCCTCCAGACCCGGGAGCAGCACATCCGCCGGGAGCGGGCAACATCCAACATCTGCACCAACGAGGCGCTTTACGCCCTGGCAGCCACCGTCTATCTGGCAGCCATGGGCAAACAGGGACTGCGCCAGGTGGCCGAGTTGTGCTACCACAAGGCCCATTACGCCGCGGCCGAGATCGGCAAACTACCAGGGTTCTCGATGCCGATAGATGCTCCCTTCTTTCAAGAGTTCGTGGTCCAGTGCCCGGCGCCTCCCGCAGAGATCAACAAAAAGCTGATGGAGCGCAACATCCTGGGCGGCCTGGACCTTGGCCGGCAGATTCCAAACGGCATGTTACTGTGCGTCACCGAGATGAGCTCCAGAAAGGACATCGACTCATTGGTGGCGGCCCTTTCGGAGTTCAAGTAATGCAGCAAGGCGGCAACCGGAAGACCGAAAAACTGCTGTTGGAACGAAGCGTCCCCGGACGGGTTGGCGTAGTGATGCCGGATCTGGATGTACCAGCCCAACCCCCGCCCGATGACGCTCTTTTGCGGAATGAATTGGCGCTGCCTGAAGTATCGGAGCCTGAGGTGGTCCAATACTTCACCGGCCTCAGCCAGTTGAATTTTTCCATCGACACCCATTTCTATCCCTTGGGCAGTTGCACCATGAAGTACAACCCCAAGATCAACGATGAGATTGCGTTCCAGCCTGGGTTTGCGGGCATCCACCCCATGCAGCCTATTGGCCAGTCCCAGGGCGCGTTGGAATTGCTGCATAAACTCCAGGGGTTCTTGGGTGAGATCACCGGACTGCCCGCCGTAAGCCTGGCTACGCTGGCCGGGGCCCACGGGGAATTGGGCGGCATGCTAATGATTCGCGCCCACCACCTGGCCAACGGCGACACCGGCCGCACTAAGGTGGCCATCCCCGACAGCGCCCACGGCACCAACCCAGCATCGGCGGCCATGGCCGGCTTCGAGGTCGTGGAGTTGGCTTCGGATAAGGACGGCAATGTGGACCTGGAGGCGCTGCATGAGGTCGCCGGACCCGATCTGGCCGGAGTGATGATCACTCTGCCGAGCACCCTCGGTCTCTTTGACACCAACATCGTCGAGGTCTGCCGCATCGTCCATGAGGCCGGCGGCCTGGTCTACGGCGACGGCGCAAACATGAACGCCCTTCTTGGCCGGGTGAAGCTGGGAGACTTGGGCTTTGACGTGGCCCATCTGAACCTACACAAGACCTTCAGCACGCCCCACGGCGGCGGCGGGCCCGGGGCCGGGCCGGTGTGCGCAACAAGCCAGTTGGCCCCCTACCTGGCAGCCCCCATCGTCACCACAAACGGCGGCTCATATGAGTTATTCACGCCGGAAAAGAGCATCGGCAAACTAAGCAGTTTCCACGGAAACTTCGGTGTGTTGGTCCGGGCCTACACCTACATCCGCACCTTGGGCGGTGCAGGCATCAAGTCCATCAGCGGAAACGCGGTGCTGAATGCCAACTACATGATGAACGCCTTGCGGGGCGTCTACCACCTGCCCTACGACCGCACCTGCATGCACGAAGCTGTCTTCTCGGCCGACCTACAGAAAGAGCGGGGCGCTAGCGGTCTGGAAATCGCCAAACGCCTGTTAGACTACGGTTTCCACGCACCGACCATGTACTTCCCGCTCATCGTCCATGAAGCGTTGATGATCGAACCAACGGAGTCGGAGACCAAAGAGACCATCGACTTGTTCATCCAGGCCCTGATCGACATCGACCGTGAGGTCACAGAGAACACCGAGCTGGTAAACAACGCGCCTCACACCACTCCGGTGGCCCGGCTGGACGAAGCCAAAGCGGCCCGCCAACCCGACCTGCGATGGCAACCCGAAGCCGCGGACTAGCTCCTAGGCGGTCTTCTCCGCTTCCAAGATCGCGTTCAGTTCGTTCACATCTACCCGCACCTCGACTCCGGCACGTTCTTCTTGCAGCAGCATGGCCACGCGGGAATCGCGGTCGCCCCAGCCCCGGTTAATCGCTTCGGTCATCTCCATCAACGCCAGGTTGGCCAAGCGCATTGGGACGTCGAACTCGCGCCCCACGGACACAGCCAAATCCACGTCTTTTCTTGCTAGTTTCAGGGCGAAGTCAGGCGGGTCGAACTTGCCGGGCAGCAGATGCTCGGCCATCCCCTCAAAGGGTCCGCGCCGCCCGGTGGCGCCCTTACGGACTGCCTCCCACAGAGCCAGCGGCTCGACCCCGGCTTTGACGCCCATGGTGAACACCTCGGCCATCGCCGCCTGGAATATGTACCCGGCACAGTTATGAACCAACTTAGCCACTGCGCCGCTACCGATGGGGCCGACATAGTAGGCCTTGTCTCCAATTGTGTCCAACACCGGCTTACAGCGGTCGAACACGTCCTTGTCGCCGCCGACCCAGATTGCTAGGTTGCGGCTGGCGGCGCCCCTAGGGCCGCCGCTCACCGGAGCGTCCAGCACTTCGATCCCTCGCGCTGCGGCCTCGGCGTGGATCTTCCGGATCATGCCGGGGGTGCTGGTGCTCAGGTCGAAGTAGACCTTACCGGCGCTCATTCCCTCCATTATTCCAGCCTCGCCCAATGCCACGGCTTCCACTTCCGTGGGGCCGGGCAGAGAAGTAAACACGATCTCCGATTGCTCCGCCACTTCTCTGGGGGTGTCGGCCCAGGTCGCACCGGCTTCCAGGTGCCGGGTGGCCGAAGCCGGATTGATGTCGTGAACAACCATCTCGTTGCCGCCGTCCAGGGCGTTGTAGGCCATGCTCCCGCCCATAGTGCCCAGACCGATAAACCCTATCTTCATCTAGTCCTCCGCAGCGGGCGACCGCCCGCACTTGTCTGTTCTTGGTTAGCGGGGACTAACATAGCATGGCTAAGAGCAGCCGGGCTACCTGAGTTACGAGCCTACGTTGCGGTGTAGAATATCCCCGGACACATCGGATCAAACGGGAGCGTGGCCTAAACATGGTAGACCAGCAAGAAAAACTGTGGACTTTCGACGCGGTGGAGCCGGGTCAGGTTGGCAACGAAACCACTGTCGAAATCACGGCTAAGAACATCGCTGAATACGCCCGTCTGGCCTTGAACAACTCTCCCTCTTACCACCCGGATGCCGGGAGTCTGGTTGCCATGCCGACCATGGTCCTCAGCTACGCCCCTTTGCTTCGGGAAGAGATTGCCGAAGCTAACGGCTTCGTTGCATTTGAAGTATCAAAAACAGCCCGGAGCCAGACCCCTTTCGCTAAGTGCGAAATCCGGTGGTTCCACCCGGTGGTCCCCGGTGACACCATCACCGGCCAGAGGCGGGTTTTAGAGAAGTATGAACGCCGGGGCAGTAAGTTCGTGACCTTCCGGGTAGAGGCGGTCAACCAGCGGGGCGAGATCGCTGCCGAGTACGACTACACCTGTATCTTCGAGTACGCCAAAGGGAAGCGCGAGGTCCCTTCCCAGGAGAACAGTCCCCAGACCTCAGCGCCCCTTCTATCTACGCCGAGTTTGCTGGATTTCCCCGGAGTGTCCATCGGTGATGCACTAGACGAGTTGGACATCACCGAGAGTCAGGAGGTTATGGACCGCAAGAACGATTTCCGCCTGGCCGGACGCCGCAACGACAGCAACATCCACACCGATGAAGAGTTCGCCAAGCAGAACATCTTTGCCGGGACCACCAACTCGGGTCCAGCCACCATGTCCTACGTGGACCAGATGCTGGAGCTTTCCTTTCCCGTCAGCAGCTTCTACTTGGGAGGCAACCTGCTGATGCGGGCCATCACGCCATTCAGGAGTGGCGACACGGTTCGGTTCCAAGGAAAGATCATGGGCAAGAGCGAAGACGCCGGCAAGAAATTACTTGAGTGTCAGGTCAAAGGCATCAACCAGCGGGGTGAGTTGGTGAGCCTGTCGGATGCGTCGTTGGCGATGGGGAAATAGCGTTTAGCAGAAACCTATCACGTTCAGTTTCAAGACATTGGGCGATGTCGTTCAGGACACTATTCAATGTCCCAACCCTTGGTGCAGCATGCTTAGGGATAGTGATGTGGTGATCTCGCCCCATGATGATCGAAGCCGAGTTAATCCATAGCCGTGGCGCCGAAGCTGAGATGCTATTTCCAGTCCTGAGAGACTCCGAGGTAGCCTCAAACTGGCAGGACATCGTCATGAACAAGGTGCAGGTGACCGGTCATTCTCATCAAAATGACTCCGAACCGTGTCTTGCACCATTGTTCTGAGTTCACCGAATGTCTCAGCTTGCGTGAACATCGACTCGCCAAGGGCTTTGGCCTCATGGCCTCTCCCAGCAATCAATTCGCCGAAATTCTCGATGCTCACCGTTGATGGTCAAGCTCACTCCTAGCAGTTCTTCAGAATCCGGATATCTCCTAAGACATCTTCCCGTAAACCCTATCCGGTTTGACCAGCACGATCACTGCATCTTGTTTGACCATGGCTTGGTCGTATTCTTCCCAGTCGGGGTGGTCTTTGTCACCACAGACCCGAAATACTTCACGTAGCTCTACGCGCATCTTTTCTGCATCGGTATTGTGGTAGTCCATCAGGGTGGCTTGGCCCTCGACGATAGCGCATGTACGCCAGTTGTCGGCGACCGACATCACGGTGCAGCGGGCATCTTTTCTCAGGTTCCGGGTTTTGGCGGATTTTCCCTTAACGATCACGAAAGCGGCGTTTCCCTGATAAGCCCCGCAGACCACGATGCTGGATTGGGCCGCTCCGTTCGCCTGAAATGTGGTTATAACGCCCCGGTGGTTATTCTCAAAATGAGAGCGTACGTCTTCGAACTCCATGGCTGCACCTCGCTGGATCAATCCCGAATCATTCTTGAAAGCAGTTGTTTACGGCTTCTGGTATACCATAGCAGGCGGCGGTCCCGCACGCATCAACCTAGATTACGGGGTGTTATTTGGAATATCGAGAATTGGGCGACACCGGAGTCATGGTGCCCGAGATCGGCCTGGGCACCTGGAAATATAAAGGCGGACCAGAGCCGCTGCGAAAGGGTATTGAACTAGGCGCAACCCTGATCGACACCGCCGAGATGTACAAGACCGAGGACGCCGTCGGCGCGGCGATCAAAGGCCGCCGCGACAAGGTGTTTCTTGCCACCAAAGTCCTGGGCAGCAACCTGCGCCGCGACGCCGTGCTGCAGGCCGCGGAGAAGAGCTTGCGCCTCCTGGACGACGATGTCATCGACCTCTACCAGATCCATTGGTCCAACCGGTCGGTGCCCATCGCCGAGACCATGGGTGCGATGGAAGAACTGGTTGACCGGGGCATGGTCCGCTACATCGGCGTCAGCAATTTCTCGGTGGCTGAGATGAAAGACGCCCAGCAGGCTATGACCAATAATCCGTTAGTCTCCAACCAGGTGCTCTACAACCTAAAACAACGTCAGATAGAACGCTACTTGATCCCCTATTGTGTGGACAACGACATCACGGTTATTGCCTATACCCCATTGGCTGACGGGTCCCTTTCGGGCAAGTCCCGTTTCCGATCTGCCAGCGGAGAGTCAACACTAGAACAAGTAGCGAAGGAAGTAGATAAGACACCAGCTCAAGTGGCCCTCAATTGGTGCCTGTCGAGACCCAACGTTATCGTGATTCCTAAAAGCAATAGCGTTGACAGGACCGTTGAGAACTGCCGGGCCTCAGGCTGGTCGCTCTCAACCAACCAAGTCCAATCCTTAGATGCCGCATTCCCACAATGACACTTGCTACACTCCTAAACCTCGTCTTCCTAGGCGTAACCACTCAGTTGACAATTCCCCACACTGCCTATAGTTTTGAGGGCATCGGTTTGTCTGACCGTATACATGAAATACTGGATCGGTAACTTGAGTCTATAACAGAAGTGATGCCCAAAGGTCTGCAAGAGAGCGAGGTCCATCCAAATCTAGATGTAGACGCTGCTGCTTTTACTTTCTTGGGCATGATACAAAGCACCGCAACTATCTGGGCTCTTAATGGCTATAGCTGATCTTTAAACCGGTGGCGCAGGCAGATTCTAGAGGTTTACAAGAACAGTTTGTCAGCATCGATGCAGGTGCCGGCATAACTGGGGAAACCCGCAGAAGGAGAAGCTTATGAATGGCCATGAGTCACATGAAGCGCCCCCTATTATCTCCGTAAATTCATTGTGGAAAGTATTTGGGAAAAAGCCACAAATTGCGCTAGAGGAACCGTATCGCAGCCAAACCCGTGCTGATCTACAACAAGAATTGGGCTTAGTTGTAGCGCTTCGCGATGTCTCTTTCCAGGTATATCCGGGAGAAACATTTGTTGTTATGGGTTTATCTGGAAGCGGAAAATCGACTTTAGTGCGCTGTTTAATTGGATTAATCGAAGCTACATCAGGCGAATTAACTGTAGATGGAGATGATATAACCACTTTCGATGCGCGTGATCTTCGTGAATTCCGGCGTTCCAAGATGGCTATGGTGTTTCAAAATTTCGGCTTGTTGCCACACAAGAATGTATTAGATAACGCCGCATATGGATTAGAGGTCAAGGGAGTCGGCAGAGATGATCGATATTCGATAGCACGTGAAATGCTTGACAAGGTAGGGTTGACTGGATGGGAAAACGCTAACCAGAGGGAACTCAGTGGAGGCATGCAACAACGAGTCGGGTTGGCTCGGGCACTTGCAGTAGATCCACATATATTGTTGATGGATGAGCCGTTCAGCGGTCTAGATCCACTGATACGTCGTCAAATGCGGGAAGAACTTTCTCTTCTGCAAAGCGAAATTCAAAAGACCATAATTTTTATCACTCACGATCTGGATGAAGCTATCACCATCGGTGATAGGATCGCTATCATGCGTGATGGTGAAATCATCCAGATCGGAACTCCAAAAGAGATTATTACCCAACCTGCGGATGATTTCGTTAAAGAATTCACACAGGGGATTCCCAAAACGAAAGTCATCGATATTGAACATGTGGTTTCAGAACCCGATGTTGTGTTCTCTCCAACAGATTCTCATGAGCTCGTGCGGGCGAAAATGGACCAAGCAAACACTGATTACGCCATCGGAATCGACCCGGAAGAACAATATCTAGGAATACTTTGCAGAGATCACTTGGATGCTGTTGTCGATCACACCATAGATATAGATAGCCTTGTCGACTCAAGTATCGTTTCAGTCCTTCCAGATACTACGCTTGACGAGGCGTTAAATTTTCTTAGCGACCAAAATTTGCCGATTCCGGTAGTTGATGAAAGTAACGCTTTTGTTGGAGTTGCGACGCAGACCGACCTCTTAAAGGTCGTGGCCAGTGATCGTTAACTAACCATCATCATTCCTACTGAAGTTCCGTTCTCGTCATGAAATTCATTCAAAAATTCCGAAGTCCTATTATTCTCGTATCTGCTATATGCG